>DASXNH010000081.1:0-3483 GCA_036495195.1 Candidatus Dormiibacterota bacterium | reverse complement strand
GGGCGAGATGAGCAAGTCCGAGAGGGACATCGCGGTCGGGCTCGGCCGCTTCGGGATGGCCGCCCGAGGTGTCACGTTCCTGGTCATCGGATTCTTCCTCGTCCAGGCTGGAATCCATCATGAGCCGGCCAAGGCCACAGGCTTCGGCGGAGCCTTTCTCTTCCTCCTGGCCCAGCCGTACGGTCACCTGCTCGTCGGAGTCATCGCGCTCGGATTCATTGCGCTCGGGCTCCACTCCTTCGCGTGTGCAAGGTGGGTGAAGCTGCTGGGCAGCAGCACCCGTTGAGCGCAATCGTCACCGCTGCTCGGGTGCCTAAGGAGAAAACCTCGCCGGTTCGTTGGCGGCTGTTGGTCATCGGCCTGGCGCTCATGACGGTTTTCGCCGCCGACACCGTCGCGGCCACCGTGTATGCCTACCTTCCGTTCGACGTACCGGTCGAGCGCTTCGTCCAGTCGATCAACTGGGGCCCGCTGGTCCAGGTCTTCCTGGCTCTGGACTGGACCGAGGGGACACGTCAGCAAATCGTCGCCATCGTCGGCATCGTCATCATCGCCACCGTCAACTGGCGAGCGGTGCCGATGGTGGTGCTGGCCGCGCTGAGCGGCGCGGTCTACTGGCTGACCGCGATGATGATCCACCGGCCGCGGCCCTCTGAGGACCTCGTCCAGGTGATCCGGCATACCGGCAGCAGCAGCTATCCGAGCGGGCACGTGGCGTTTTTCAGCTGGTTCGTGATCATGCTCATCATCTGCCTGGCCCACGGCCGGGTCCCCCAAGCAGTGATGGCCCTGCTCTGGGTGATCGGCGCCGTTTTCCTGCTGATCGTTTGCATCGGACGGATTTACCTGGGCGAGCACTGGCCCAGCGATGTCATCGGCGGCTTGGCCCTCGGGTTGGGATTCACCGCAATTGCCCTGTCCATTCGCGTGCTCTCCAATCCAGCGTTGGCCAGGAAAAAGTAGTCGCATGGCTGTGAGGTCAACGGTTCACGCATCGGCGCAGACGCATGCGCTGCCACGCGATCGGTTTTTCAACCGCGAATTCTCGCGCCTGGACTTCGACAGCCGCGTGCTGTCGATGGCCGAGGATCGTGAGCGGCCTCTGGCGGAGAGAATCCGCTTTCTCGCGATTGTCAGCGACAGCCTCGATGATTTCTTCCAGGTTCGCGTCGCCGGCCTGCGCGAACAGCTGATGGCGCCGGTGAATCTGACATCGCCAGATGGGATGACGCCGGAAGAACAGCTCGAGGGGATCGGGGAGCGCGTTCGCAACCTGGTTGAGCGCCAGTCGGCGGTGTTCACGGGCGACATCAAGGGGGCGCTGGCCGAGGCCGGATTCGAGATAACCACCACTGGCGATCTGTCCAAGACCGACCGGGCTCTGCTCGCTGATGTCTTCCAGGAGCGCATCTTCCCGGTGCTGACGCCGCTCGCGGTTGATCCCGCCCACCCCTTTCCCTATATCTCCAACCTCTCGCTGAACCTGGCGGTGATGGTCCGAGACCCGGCGCGGCCGCAGCCGCGTTTTGCGCGGGTCAAGGTGCCACCGCTGCTCCCTCGCTTCATCGCTTTGCCAGACGGCCACCGTTTCGTACCCGTCGAGCAGGTGATCGCCCTTTTCCTACCCCGGCTGTTTCCCGGGATGGAAATCGCGAGCTATCACTATTTCCGGGTCACTCGGGACGCCGACCTTGACCTGGACGATGACGAAGCGGAGGACCTGATGGCGGCCGTGCAGGCAGAGCTCCTGCGGAAACGTCGCAAGGGCAGGGCCGTGCGTCTCGAGGTCGATCCTGACATGTCGCCTGACGTGCTCCTATTGCTCCGGCGGGAGCTGGAGCTCGGCCCGCAAGATGTTTATTCGGCGACCGGGATGCTGGACATGACGGGCCTGCTGGCCTTGCGCCCGCGCGGCAGCCATATGGCAGCCAGCGCCTGGATGCCGACGACTCAGCCGCGCCTCCGACCCATCCGTGGCGAGCCTGTCGATTTCTTCGAGGTGATCCGCGGCGGGGACCTTCTGGTTCACCACCCGTATGACTCCTTCGCGACGTCGGTGGAAGCATTCCTCGAGCAGGCATCGCGCGACAAGGACGTGCTGGGAATCAAGATCGCGATGTACCGGACCTCTGGCCCTGACAGCCCCATCGCACGCGCGCTGAAAAGGGCTTCACAGTCGGGGAAGCAGGTGGTGGCCCTGGTCGAGCTGAAAGCGCGTGGCGACGAGCAGGCGAACATCGAGTGGGCGAAGGCGATGGAGGAGGCGGGTGTTCACGTCGTCTACGGTCTCGTCGGACTCAAGACCCACGCCAAGCTCACGCTGGTCGTCCGCCAGGAGGGCGACGACGTGCTGCGGTACGCCCACATCGGCACCGGCAACTACAACGCGGCGACCGCGGGGACCTTCGAGGACATCGCGCTGTTTACAGCCGATCCGGACGTGACCGCGGACATCGCCGAGCTGTTCAACTACCTGACGGGCTACAGCCAGCAGAGCAAGTACCGCAAACTGCTGGTGGCCCCGACGACGCTGCGGTCGGGGATTGTCAAGCTGATCCAGCAGGAGGCTTCGAGGCCCGGCGGACGTATCGTGATCAAGGTCAACAACCTGGTCGACCCAGAGGTCATCGACGCCCTCTACCGCGCTTCAGAAGCGGGGGTGAAGATCGACCTCATCGTGCGCGGGATCTGCTGTCTGAAGCCTGGTGTGCCCGAACTCTCGGAAGGCATCCGCGTTCGTTCGCTCATCGGCCACTTTCTCGAGCACTCGAGAGTCTTTCGCTTCGGAAAGGAGGGGGCGCATCACATCCTTATCGGCTCGTCCGACTTGATGCCGCGCAACCTCGACCGCCGCGTGGAGGCTGTGGTCCCCGTGGTCGACCCGGACCTGACGAGGGAGATCGACCAGTTCTTGAACCTCGCCCTGGCGGACGACACCCTCGCGTGGGAGCTCGGTGGTGATGGGACCTGGAAGAAGGTGGCGACTGCCAAAGGGCTCAATACTCAGGAGCTCATGAGGCGCGCAACGCTTGGCATCGTCGACGAGGAGATGGAAGCAGCGGTATGAGCAAAACAGTTCCCGGGCGCAGCACCAAAACGACCGCCCGATCTGCAGGCAAGGCCGGCAGCAAGCGGGCAACCAGCCTTCTGATCTTGAGCTCCAAGGCCGGCTCGATGACGCCGGCGATCGAGGCAAAGCTCCGCAAGTCATTTCCGAACAGCCTCGTCGTCGAGTTCGATCCGAAGCTCGACATCGATTCCATGATCTCTCCGAAAGCGACAGTCATCGTGGCTGGAGGCGACGGCACCATCGGCTGGGTGGTGCGGAGGCTCGCCGATACGCGTCATCCCGTCGGCATCCTCTCGATGGGCACTTTCAACAACTTCGCCAAGTCGTTGGGCCTGCCTACGAACGTCACCTCGGCGATCCGCGTGGTCCAGACCGGGCGGCCGCGCCCGATCACACTCGGCCGCGTCAACGGG
>DASXNH010000080.1:0-2186 GCA_036495195.1 Candidatus Dormiibacterota bacterium | reverse complement strand
ACTTCGAACCCCGGCGAGACGTTTCTCGACCGGATGATCGCGCTGGTCGAAGGCGCGCAGCGCCAGAAGACTCCGAATGAGATCGCGCTAACGGCGCTGCTCGCGGTGTTCACGATCATCTTTCTGATCGTGTGCGTCACGCTGGTGCCCTTCGCGGCGTTTCTCAATGCGCCGCTCGACGTGGCGACCGTCATTGCGCTGCTGGTGTGTTTGATTCCGACAACCATCGGCGCTCTGTTGTCAGCCATCGGTATCGCCGGCATGGACCGTGTCACGCGCTTCAACGTGCTGGCCATGTCGGGCCGCTCGGTGGAGGCCGCGGGCGACATCAACACGCTGCTGCTGGACAAGACCGGCACGATCACGTTCGGCAACCGGTTGGCGCACCAGTTCATTCCAGTCGGGGGGCACTCCGAGCGAGAGCTGGCCGAAGCAGCCATGCTGTCGTCGCTGGCGGACGAGACCATCGAGGGCAAGTCCATTGTGGCGCTTGCCGAGCAACGAGGTGTGAAACCCTCGGGCGATAGCGCGGTCTATTCTGCCCTGGTGCCCGTCCCCGTTGGAGCGGCTTCAGGCCCCGCGCCTGCTTCACCCAGTGTCACTAGCGCCGGCGTGGAGCTGATCCCGTTCAGCGCCGAGACGCGCATGAGCGGCATCGTCGACCATGGCCGGCGCATCATGAAGGGCGCCGTCGACGCGGTCGAAACGCTCACCGGGCAGACCTCCGACGAGCTGCGGACCCAGTCGGACAAGATCTCGTCAGAGGGCGGCACCCCGCTCGCGGTCGCGGTCAACGACGACCTGCTTGGCGTGGTCTACCTGAAGGACACCGTCAAACCGGGCATTCACGCGCGGTTCGACGAGTTCCGCCACATGGGCATTCGCACGGTCATGGTCACGGGCGACAATCCGCTCACCGCGGCCACCATCGCCCGCGAAGCGGGCGTCGACGACTTCCTCGCGCAGGCCAAGCCGGAGGATAAGATCCGCCTGATTCGGGACGAGCAGGGCGAAGGAAAGCTTGTCGCGATGACGGGTGACGGCACCAACGACGCGCCCGCGCTGGCTCAGGCGGACGTGGCGCTGGCGATGAACTCCGGCACCAGCGCCGCCAAGGAAGCCGCCAACATGGTCGACCTGGACTCCGATCCGACCAAGCTGCTCGACGTGGTGATGATTGGCAAGCAGCTGCTCATTACCCGCGGCGCCATCACGACGTTTTCGATCGCCAACGACGTGGCGAAATACTTCGCCATCATTCCGGCGATGTTCGTGGCGGTCTTCGGTGTACTCGAGGCGCTGAACATCATGCAGTTGGCGACGCCAAAGAGCGCGATTCTCTCGGCCCTGATCTTCAATGCGCTGATCATCCCCGCGCTGATTCCGCTGGCGCTCCGGGGTGTCAACTACCGGCCCACCAGCGCTGACGCGCTGCTGCTCAAGAATATCTCCATTTACGGCATCGGCGGTGTCATTGCGCCGTTCATCGGCATCAAGATCATCGACCTGCTGGTCGCTCCAATTGTGGGCGGGCTCTAGGTGACGGGCGATCGCTGCGCTCCGCCCAGTGTTTGCCCTCCAGGGGCACCGCCCCCTTTGAAATCCCGTGTTGGAGGAACCAAGGACCACACTCATGCTAGCTCCACTTCGACTTTCAATCGTGTTACTTGTCATCTGCGGGGGGATCTACCCCGCGCTGGTCACCCTGGTGGGCGGGACCTTGTTCCCGTACCAGGCCCAGGGGTCCATCATCACCACCTCGGACGGCACTCCTGTCGGCTCAGAATTGATCGCACAAGGCTTCGACAAGGACTTCTACTTTCACCCCCGCCCCTCCGCGGCGGGGACCAACGGCTACGATGCCACCTCCTCGGGTGGCTCCAACCTCGGGCCTACCAACCAGGCGCTCATCAACCGCGTGACGTCGGACGCGGCTAGCCTCCGGCAGGAGAACCCCAACTTGACGGTGCTCCCCGCCGATCTGCTGACCACCTCTGGCTCGGGACTGGACCCCGACATCTCGCCGGAGGCGGCGATGGCTCAGGTTCCGCGTGTCGCTCAGGCCCGCGGCATCTCCGAACAGCAGGTGACGGACCTGGTCGACAGCCACATCACCCCGCCGGATCTGGGCATCTTCGGCGTACCGCGGATCAACGTGCTGAAGCTGAACCTCGCGCTGGACGCGG
>DASXNH010000079.1:0-13224 GCA_036495195.1 Candidatus Dormiibacterota bacterium | reverse complement strand
CGGATGGTGTCTATACGGTCGTTGTGGAAGAAAACATTGTTGAAGTAAAAGAAGACAAAGCTCTGGACCCCGACCAACCCCAGCAGGATGAGCAGCCGGGACGCCATCAGCCAGAGGAAGCTCGGATAGCGCAGCGGCCGGGCGAAGGTCGTGGCGATAGCTTCGCGTACATTCTTGAACTGGCCTGCGGTCCGTGGGGCGCGATCCGGAATGAACAGGACAGTGGCCAGCATGGTCACCAGGAGGAGCGCGCAGATGCTGAGCAGAGCCGCTGTCCGGCTGCCGTGAGCCAGGATCCACCCGGAGCCCAGGGTGCCGGCGAGAAGTCCCACCACGTTCGCGACTCCGAAGTAGCCAGAGGCGATACCCCGCTGACTTTCGGGGACGACATCTGGCATCAGGCCCTGGTACGGACCCTGCGCGGTGTTCGAGGCGGCCTGCAGAAGGAAATAGAAGATCAGCGCCAGGCCGAAGGTACCTGACAGCGCGAGTCCGATCAGGAAAAGGACATCGCCGATGGTGCCCACGACGATGAATGGCCGCCGCTTCCCGAGGCGGCTGCTGGTGCGGTCGGAGAGAGCCCCGGCGATGGGCTGCCATATCACTGCCATGAGCGCCCCAGCCCCCTCCAGCACGCCGAGGGCAAATCCCTCGTGCTCCCTGCCAACCAGCTGGATCACCATGTCGGGCAGAATCAGGCCGCCGAGGCTGGTCCACAGATAACCGATCGCGACCCAGTAGAGGGACAGGACGACGAAGTCGATATGACTCAGGTTGCGCCTCACCGAGTTGACGGCAGTCACCACACCACCCTCAGCGGCCGCGATACGGATCAATCTGGCTCGTAGGGCGGGAGTGACTTCTTGACCGGCCGGTCCTCGCGATAACCAAGTGCATATTCGCCCTGGAGGATCGTATGCACCTCACGGGTGCCTTCGTAGATGATCGGTGCTCGCGCGTTGCGCAGGAAACGCTCGACGGGGTACTCGGCGGAGTAGCCGTATGCGCCATGCACCTCAACCGCGTCGTCGGCGGCTTTGAATGCCGCATCGGTCGCGTACTGCTTGGCCATCGACACGTTGCGTGTGTGGCGCAGGCCCTTGTTCTTCATCCACGCGACCTTGAAATACAGAAGCCGGCAGATCTCGTAATCGCGTGACATATGGGCGATCATCTGCTGGACGAGCTGGTACCGGCCGATCTCCTGGCCGAAGGTCTTCCGCTCTCGAGCGTATTTGACCGACGCGTCGAGGCTTGCGCGTACAGTGCCGGTCGCACCGGCGGCCACCGTGTACCGGCCGTTGTCAAGGCAGCTCATAGCGATCTTGAAGCCATCGCCTTCGTCTCCGATTCGATCCGCTTCCGACACCTCGACATCGGACAGAAAGATGGATCCGACATCGCCGGCACGGATGCCTAGCCGGCCCTCGATCGGCTCGGTGCGCAGCGCCTTGCCACAAGCAACCCGGTCGAGCATGAATGCGGAAACGCCCTTGCTACCCGCTTTCGGATCGGTCTTCGCGAAGACCAGGAGGAAATCCGCCGTATCCGCGTCCGATACCCAGATTTTCTGTCCATTGAGGATGTAGTTGTCGCCATTGCGACGCGCCGTCGACTGCATCGACGCGACGTCGGAGCCGGCGTCGGGCTCGGTCAGCCCATAGCAGGCAAGCTTCTCGCCGCGGGCCATGGGCGCGAGCCATCTCTGTTTCTGGTCTTCAGTGCCCCAGGTGTAAAGGCCCATCCCCACCAGGCCGATGTGGACCGACAGCACAGTGCGGTAGACGGTGTCCACGTACTCGAGCTCCTCGCAGACGAGGCCGAGCGAAAGGTAGTCGAGGCCGTGGCCTCCGTAGCGCTGCGGGAAGCAAACGCCGGGCAGCCCGATCGATGCGAGCTTGGCGAAGATCTCCGGATCGTGGTGGCCGGCCCTGTCATTCGCCGCGATCGTCGGTGCGAATTCGCGCGCGCAGAAGTCGCGCACTGTGTCCACCAGCTGCTCCTGATCCGAGGTCAGCGCCAAGTCCAGCATGCCTACCTCCTCAAGGCGACTTCTTCGGAGTCGGCTTCGGCGTGGTTTTCGGCGAGGGCGAATGCTTCGGCGTAGTCGTCGGACTTGGGGTCGGTGAGGGTAGCGGGGTCGGTGCCGGGTGCAGGTCGGAGGGACCGACGTGGCCGATGAAAGGCAGGCGGCTGCCGATGCTCAGAAGAATCGGCACGCTCCGGGAGCTGTGCAGCTGCGGCTGCAGGAAGGTGGTGTAGATCTGCTGCAGCTGGTGTATGCCCGGCACGTTGTCCAGCTTGGCGCCGGCGGCTCCGCCGGAGGCGTTCTTCAGTGCTGCCAGGTCCTGCTTGGAAACCATCGCGGCCGTGATTGGATTGGATTCCACCCACGACTCGAGCTTGTTGACCTGCGCCACCGTGAGACTCGCGCTTCGGATCGTGGGCTCGAAAGCGTTGTCGAGGACGACCAGCGCGGAGATGGCCAGGTACACGACCACCAGCGTCACGGCGACGTGGACGAAGATGCCGAGCAGGCCGTCGATGCCCCGGATCGACTCCAGGCGGTGAAAGGCGCCGCCGATAGCGCCGCCGATGGCGCCCATCACGATGGCCAGGATGATCGCGAGGAAGATGCTGAGCACCGGGGTCAGGTGGGCGATCTTCTCCATCTGGCTCGTGTACTGGTCGTGGAAGCGAAAAACGACCAGGAGCGTTCCGAAGAAGAAGATCTCCGCCATCAGCGGCTGGATCACTCCTCGCTGGTAGCCGATGACCAGAGCGACCACTAAAAGAAATAGGATGACGACGTCGAGTATCACAACGTCACCGCGAACGCAAACCGGCCAGCCATCGTTACGATCCGGAGGGTCCCGTACACCGCGTGCCATTGTAGAAGCACGGCCTCCGGCTGCCCCCATTTTGGCGTCCTCAAGGCGATGGCGGCCCCCTTCAGTTAGACTCGCATCACTCTTGGCCCGAACGATCGCCGTCGCGATGCAAAAAGGGGGGGTGGGCAAGACCACCACCGCCGTCAACCTCGGCGCCGCCCTGGCGGAGTTGGGGCAGCGGATATTGCTCATCGATCTCGATGCGCAGGGGCACCTCACCCTCTATATGAAGCCCCCGAGCAACATCGAGAAGACCATTTACGACCTTCTCGTCGATCCCGCGGCCACTGTCACCGACGTCGTGCAGGAAGCTCCCCAGATGGGCGTCCACTACATCCCCGCCGATGTCGAGCTGGCCGGCGCCGAGAACCAGCTGATCAACGAGATCGGCCGCGAAAGCATCCTCCGCGACAAGCTCGAGGCGGCGCAGAAGCGATACGACTTCATCATCATCGACTGCCCGCCCTCGCTCGACCTGATCGTGATCAACGCGCTGGTCGCTGCCGATGAGGTCCTGGTTCCACTGCAGGCGGAGTTCCTCGCCCTGAAGGGCATGCAGGAGCTGCTCATCACGATGGAGCGCGTCAAGCGAAGGCTGAACCCGCGGCTCGAGCTCACCGGCATCCTTCCCACCCTCTACAAGCAGCGCGCCCTGCACTCGCAGGAGGTGCTTGCGGCGGTCAGAGAGAAGTACGGCGACAAGGTTTACGACTTCGGCATCACGGATTCGATTCGCTTTGCCGAGACTCCCCTCGCGGGCCAATCGATATTGCAGTACGCCAAAGACTCGGATGGCGCGAGGTCGTACCGTGCGCTCGCCGCCAAAGTGTTGGAGAATCACAGGTTGTGACCACCTTCAAGCGCGTATCGCTCGCAGGCTCCGAGGAGCTATTCCGGCCAACCCGTCCTCAGGTCGTCAGCGACACGGACGACGTCATCAGGGAGGCTGTCGATCGCCCCGCGAAGGTGAAGGAGGTCGTCTACAGGACACTCCAGTTCACCGAGGAGGAGATCGACCTCCTGGTCGAGGCCATCCAGACGGCGAAATATCCGGACCGGGCGCGAGCCAAGCCCGCGCTGGACAAGTTCGACTATCTGGACGCGCTGCGAATCAAGGTCCAAGGAGAGGCGGCCCAGTAGCAGCCCCGCCGCCCCCGCTAGTGCCTCCGGGCCCGGCGCCTTATATATCCATATGTCCAGAACAGGCAGATGACGAGCAGCGCGCTCCCGAAGACGACTACCGCCACCCGCTGGTCCACGCACAAATACTGATCGCTCCCGCGAAGTCGTAGATTTCTCCTTATATGAAGCTGGGTATCGTCAAGGTCAGGCTCGACCGCGAGGTCAATGCTTACGTGGTGGCCGACTCGACGACCAAAGAGGCGATCGTCATCGACCCCGGGCTGCCGGTGGACAAGCTCGTCGACCAGGTCAACGGGTTGAAGGTTCGCTTCATCGTCTCCACCCATTGCCATCCCGGCCACGTCGCCGGCAAAGACGACTTGAAGGAGATCACGGGCGGCCTGACCGCGATTCATTCCGCCGACGCCAAGCAGTTCCTACGGTCGGCAGACAAGTACCTGTTCGATGGGGACGAGCTCGAGTTCGGGGAGTTCAAGCTCTCGGTCATGCACACCCCTGGCCACACACCGGGCAGCGTCTGCTATGTCGTCGCCAACCATGCGTTCGTGGGAGACACGATCCTCGCCGGTGGAATCGGCAAGCAGACGCCAGAGACCGACCTGCGCCGGCAGATGATGAGCATTGGCACCAAGCTGCTGCGCCTCCCGCCGGCGACGGCGCTGTACCCGGGACATGGGCCGGCGACCAGCCTGGAGCGCGAGCTGGCGCAAAACCCGATCTTCAGAGGAGCCGGCGCCAGGGCCTAGCGGGAGTCCCTCAGGACGGTTTGACCATCCGGCCAATGGGCTCTCCGACCACGCGGCCCCTCTTGACCACCAGCCGGCCGCGCACGTAAACCTCGACGATCGAGAAGCTCGACTCCAGGCCCTCCATCACTCCGTGCTTTTGCCTTGATCGCATCGTCGCCGACCGGAAAACCGTGCCCCGCCGCGGGTCGACGATCGCCAGGTCGGCATCAAAACCGGGAGCGATCCGGCCCTTGCTCTCCTGCAGACCGATGAGCGCCGCCGGCGCCTCACCCACCCACTTCGGCGCCTTCCACACATCCCCCAAACGCTTGGCGAGCTCCAGGCAGCTCAGGTACAGGGTCTGAACCCCCGGGCTGCCGGCGGCCGCCCCTTCCAGACTCCCGACCTTATCCGCGTCCGTGTGCGGAGCGTGGTCCGTCGCGACCATGCCGATGACCCCGCGCTCCAGACCATCGACCAGCGCCTGTCGATCGACCGCGGTGCGGATCGGCGGGTACACCTTCATCTGTGTCCCGAGCTTCCCGAAATCCGCATCTGACCGCCACAGGTACTGGGGACATGTCTCCAGGCTCAGTCGCGACCCGTCGCTTATCGCCGTCTCGGCTGCCCTCAGGCCGAGCGCGCTGGACAGGTGCGCGATGTGCAGGCGCACTCCGAACGAGCCGGTGATCGCCGCCGCGGCGGCGATGGCAACCGCCTCGGCCTCGGGCGGTCGGGAGGCGAGCACGTCGGCATATGACTCGAGCGGCCGCCTGAAAGCGGCGAGAATGCCCGGATCCTCGGCGTGGATCACCAGCGGCAGGCCAATGGCCGCGACCACCGGTGCGAGCCGCAGCAGGGTGCCGTAATCAGGCGGCGCCTCCAGGTCGTGATCGTCTGACTCCAGGACCTGCAGGACCTGCTTGCGGCTGAGGCTGAAGGCATAGCCGAGATACGCCTTGAAGCCGATGGCGCCAGACCGCGCGAGGCCTTCCAGCTGGTCCGGCGTCGAGCTCGAGCGGATCAAACCCCACAAGCCGAAGTCGACGCGCGCCTTGCTGTGCGCGAGCGCCGCTTTGGCTTCGAGCACGCCATCCGAGTCGACGCCCGGAATGGTGTTGGGCATGTCGATCACGGTGGTCACCCCGCCCGCGGCGGCCGCCAGCGTCAGGGTGCCGAAGTTCTCCTTCTCGGGAAAACCGGGATCGCGACCGTGAACGTGAACGTCGATGGCCCCGGGCAGCACGTACATCCCGCCCGCGTCGACGACGCGCGCGTCCGCGGGATGCCGGGTGTGATGCTCCTCCAGGGCACTGATGACGCCGTCGGAGACATGAACATCGACCTGCCGGGGACCGTCAGGGGTGTAGACCGTTCCCCCGGCGATGACGATTTCAGTCAAGGGATGGAAGGGAACCAGCGGTTCCCTCGCATGAGCCACCTTCCGGGGATCGGATTGTCTGAATATCGACTCCCTGCCTCGGGATGTGTTGCGGCGCTGCACCGGTCAGGGTTAAACGGCCTGGCGAAGCCAGGCCTAACAGCCACGCTCCTAATCGAGTTCAAGGTCAGCGATTCGGAAGAGCGGCGAGTACGGAATGCCCGCATTTCGAATGTTCTCCTCTCCTCCTTCCCCACGGTCGAGTACGACCACCAGGCGGATCACCTCCACCCCGGCGTCACGCAGCACCTGCGCAGACCGCAGCGAGTCGCCACCGGTGGTGACGACGTCTTCGATCACCGTGACCCTGTCGCCGGGCTCGAAGCGCCCCTCGATCTGCTTCGAGGTCCCGTACCCCTTCGGCTCCTTGCGGACCAGCACCAACGGCAGGCCCGACTCCATCGACACCGCGCCGCCGAGGAGAACCGCGCCTAGCTCGGGGGCGGCCAGAAGCTGCGTCTCCTTGGGCACCAGTGCGGCCAGCTGCCTGCCCAGCCGGCGCAAAAGGGCGGGATCCGTCTCAAAGAGGAACTTGTCGAAGTAGCGATTCGAACGCTTGCCAGATCGAAGCACGAAATCGCCCTTCAGATAGGAGGCTTTGACCAGTTCGCGTCCGAGCTCGCGCATCTCGGATGCTCGCGTCTCCACGCCACGTAATCTAGCCGATAGATGTCCTCACCCTTGACCGTCGGCCTTCTCAGGGTCGTCCTTCATCTGCCTGACAGCGGTTCGCTGAAATCGAAGCGCCAGGTCGTCAGCGGTCTCCTCAAGCGCTTGCGACAAGAGCATCATGTCGCGGCCGCTGAGGTCGGCGAGCTCGATCGCTGGCAGCTGGCCGAGCTGGCGATCGCCACCGTCAGCGGAAGCGGCAGGCATGCCGACGAGGTTCTGGCCTCAGTCTTGTCCTACGTGGAGTCGCATAGCGACGGCGCGCGCATCACCGACGTGTCCACGGAGCTGATACGCATTTGAAAACGGCTGACTCTCTGGTCGAAGAGTTCGAGGCGGCGTTGCCCTTCAAGCTTGACGAGTTCCAGCGCGAGGCCATCGAAAAGCTCGATGGCGGACCGGGAGGCGTTCTTGTCAGTGCACCCACCTCGAGCGGCAAGACGGTGGTCGCCGAGTACGCGATCTTCCGAGCGTTGCGCGACGGCTCGAAGGTCATCTACACGACACCGCTCAAAGCCCTGAGCAATCAGAAGTACCACGACTTCGTTCGCGAGTACGGCGAGGCGACCATCGGTCTCGTCACTGGTGAAAACTCAATCAACCCCGATGCGCCGGTGGTCGTGATGACGACCGAGATTCTGCGCAACCTGATCTACGAGGACCTGAAGAGACTCGACATGGTTTCGCACGTCGTGCTTGACGAGGTCCACTACATCGACGATTTCCCGCGCGGATCCGTCTGGGAGGAGATCGTCATCCAGGCGCCCACAACGATCAAGCTCGTCGGCCTGTCAGCGACGATTGGAAACTTCCGCGAGATCGCCGAGTGGATGGCCGAGAACCGCGGCGGCATGGAGACCGTGTTCCACAACGTGCGGCCGGTGGAGCTCAAGCTCTGGCTTGCGATCAACAATCGGCTCTTTCCGCTGTTCAAAGGTGATGGCGCGATCGACCAGCGCACGTGGAGCAAGGCGGCAGAGGAAGAGGAGGCGTCGTATCGCGTCGGCGGCTACAGCAAGCTGCCATCGAACGACCTGCTGCACGTGATCGACGAGTTGAAGCGAGGCGACATGTTGCCCGCGATCTACTTCATCTTCTCGCGCCGCGGTTGCCGCGAAGCCCTGCAGCGGTGCTCATATCACGACATCGACCTCACCACCGCTGAGGAGAAGGCGGAGATCGACAAAGTTGCGGCCGCCCGCCTGGAGGGTCTCACCGACCACGACGAGGAAGCGCTCTTTCGCCGCATGGTCGACGCCCGTCTTCTGCGCCGCGGGCTGGCCGAGCATCACGCGGGACTCCTTCCGTATCACAAGGAAATGGTCGAGGAGCTCTTCCAGCGGGGGCTCATCAAGGTTGTATTTGCGACCGAGACTCTGTCGCTCGGGATCAACATGCCCGCTCGCGGAGTGGCCGTCTCCTCCTTCAGCAAGTTCGACGGCACGAACTTTTCTAACCTCACCACGGGTGAGCTCACCCAGCTGATGGGCCGAGCCGGCCGCCGCGGCATCGATGTGATCGGACACGGCGTGATCCTCAAGGAATCCGATGTGGAGATCGGCACCATCTACGAGGTCGCGATGGGCGCGACGCTGGTGGTCGAGTCCAAGTTCCTGCCCAGCTACAACATGGCGCTCAACCTGCTGCGCATCTACACGCCTGAGCAGGCCGAGGCTCTGATGGAGCGCTCCTTCGGCCAGTTCCAGAAGCGGCTTGCCGAGGAGAGGACCAGGGAGCGGCTCATCAATGTGCGAGCCCGGCTCGAAGACATACGCAAGATGTGGAGCGATGGCGAAGTCTCCATCGAAGAGGTCGCCCAGTACTTCAAGCTCGAGGACCGGCGCCGGTCCATCAGGATCGAGCTCAGGCGCCTTCGTCGCGACGCGGGCGCGGAGCGCCGCGGACGGCGCGGCGGAAAGCGCACACGCACGCTCGGATCGGCGGGGCGACTCGTCCAGCGGCTCGAGATCGAGGCCAAAGGCCTCCTGGAGCGTCAGCGCAAGCTGAAGCTGGTTCATTCGCCCAGGTTTGGCGAGTACCTCACCAAGTACGCCGAGATTCGCACTCTGCAGAAGGAGCTCGACGGCGGCGAGCGCGAGCTCAAGGGCCAGATGGACGAGTACGCGCGCAAGCTGCGGCGGCTCTGCCGGATCCTGACCGAGACCGGCTTCCTCGCGCACGACCGCCCCACCGAAAAGGGACTGTTCGCTTCCCGTATCTACGGTGAGAACACGATCCTGGTCGCCGAAGCAGTGTGGCTTGGGTGGCTGGAAGGGCTGGCACCCGAGGAGCTCTGCGCCGTGCTGATCATGCTGGCGGCCGAGGATCGTGAGCGTGGCGGAAGGGACAGGCAGCAGCGGGGGCCGCGGCGCTATCCGACTCCCGCCATCGCGCAGACGGCGAGGTTGGTGCGGTCGCTGTACTTCCGCTTCGCCGACATGGAGGGCGAGCTCGACGAGCCCAACCTCAGGCAGCCGTCGCACGACTACATCGACTTCGCTTACCGGTGGTCTGCGGGCGAGGCCCTGGACAAGATCCCGCTGCCTCCAAACGTTGACATCGGCGATGCGATCAAGGCGATGAAGGCCCTCTACTCGTTGCTGCGCCAGCTCGAGTGGGCGGTCCGGCAGGCTAAATCGCCCCTCTACGAAACGGTCGCCCGTGCTGTTGCGCAGATGGAAAGAGATGTCATCAAGCGAACCTGACGGTATGAGAGAAGGCCCAAACGGTCTTCACTGCGCGCGAGCGGCGTTGACGATGAGCCCTTACTGAATGCATCGGCGGGCGCTGCGCACGTCTGCTCTCCATCCTGCCGCGCTAGATATTTTCCTGGGTACTTAGACTGATCTGAGATGCCGTCCAAGAAACGCCGAATACTCGTCACCGGGGTTGCGCGGTGGTGGGGTGCGCTCGTCGTGCAGCGACTGGTCGAGGATCCTGACGTCGCCGAGGTGATCGGGATCGACATCCGCGAACCACGCTACGACCTGGGCCGTGCCGACTATCTCAAGCTCGACATCCGCCACTCGCTCATCGGCAAGCTGGTTCGCTCGGTTGGGATCGACACGGTTGTGCACACGCTAACCCGGGTCGACTCGTTCGACATGGATCCACGGCGCGCTCATGAGGTCAACGTGATTGGCACCCTCAACCTCCTGGCGGGATGCGCCGGTGCGGGCAGCCCCGTAACACGCTTCATCCTCAAATCCTCGAGCCACGTCTATGGGTCGCGGCCCGACCTGCCCATCGGCATCCGCGAGGACCACCGGCTGGACAGCAACTCGCGCCATCAGTTCGTGAGGGACATCGTTGAGGTGGAGTCATATGTGAACGACTTCGCCGCTCGCAACGCCGCGATCGACATTCTGGTGCTCCGCTTTGGCAACAGCCTCAACCCGGATGAGCCGCAGCCGCTGGCCAGGTACCTCGACCTGGAGGTGGTGCCGACGATTGCGGGCTACGACCCGACCTTCCAGCTCACCCATCGCGATGACTGTGTCGAAGCCATGCGGCTGGCGGTCAAACGCGGGCCTGCCGGCGCCTACAACATCGCCGCGCCAGGCCCCGAGCCGCTCTCCAAGCTGCTCGACGATGCGGGCAAGCTGCACGCGCCACTCATCCCGCCCTTCGGCATCGACCTTGCAGCCTTCGCGCTCAGGAAATCCGGTGTCGCGTCCCTGTCACCGCAGCTGCTCGACCTGCTGCGCTGGGGACGCGTGCTCTCGACGACGAAGGCGGCGCGGTTGCTTGGCTTTCGCGCTGCGCGAGACACGAAGGCCGCGTTCGAGGAGTACATCTCGCAAAGGCGGGTCTTGCGATACACGCCAGACAACCAGGGTTATCAATACGAGAAGGAGCTGGAAGACTTCATCCATTCGAGGGCCCCATCGACCGAGAACGGCGACTCCTCCCAGCTCGTCCGAGAGGTCACCCGAAGGGCCGGAGAGGAGGCCCAGCCAAGTAAGTACGAAGCGAGGAAAGTCGCCGCTAAGGCTCCCCGCCACCCCCGTCGATCACCAGCACCTCGCCGTTGATGTAGCCGGCGGCGTCGGACGCGAGGAACGCGACAGCCCCCGCAATCTCGTCCGGCATGCCGATCCGGCCCATGGGGTTGGAGGCCAGGACCCTTTCCAGGATGGCTTCGTTCCCCCACAGCGCCTCAGCGAATCGAGTCTTCACCAGGCCCGGCGCGACAGCGTTGACGCGCACCTTGCCGCCCAGCTCCCGCGCGAGCTGCCGCGTCAGCATGATGACCCCCGCCTTGGTGATGTTGTAGACGCCCAGGCCAAATCCGGGCCTGAGTCCGCCGACGCTCGCGACGTTGACGACGGCGCCACCGTTCTTCTCCATCGATGCGTCGTACGCGAGCTTGGTCAGCTGGAAGACGCCGCGGAGGTTGACCTCGAAAGTCTTGTCCCAGGCGCCTAAGTCGGCGCCGAGGACGGGTCCGAAGTAAGGATTGGTCGCTGCATTGTTGACCAGGATGTCGATACGCGAGAACCGCGACATGACCGCGTCGACCAGGTGCTGAAGGTCCTCCGTCTTGCCGGCGTGAGCCGCGATCGCCACAGCCTTTTCTGGAAACCTGGCGTTGATTCGCTCAGCCTCGACGTCGAGGTCCGCCTGCTTGCGGCTCGAGAGAACGACCTGCGCACCCTGCTCCGCGAGGGTCTCGGCGATCGCGCTGCCAATGCCACGGCTGGCGCCGGTGACGAGCGCGACGCGCCCGTCGAGGCGAAATCGGTCGGCCTGCACGCGGGCGGGGCTTTCGGACACGGCTGATAGGATAGGCCGACCCATGGCGACGATCTCGGGGAAAGCTGCAGAAGACATCCTCGAGCGAATCTTCCAGCCGGCGACCAAGCCCACGGCGCGCGATCAAGCCGAGGAAACGCTGCGTCACCCCAAACGGCTCGTTTACGTCGCCATGTCGAACAAAGTCTTCTACTGGCGCACGCATATTCAGAAGTTCGTGCTCGATTCGGGGATGGTGCCGGTCAGCCCCTTCATGCTCTTCGATTACTACCTCATGCACACCGTCTCGAAGGAGACGGTTCGTGAGGCGATGAACAACCTGCTGGCTCGATGCGACGAGGTCTGGGTCTTCGGGCACATGTCCCTCGGAGTGAAGGTGCAGGTCGGCATCGCGAAGCGCATGTCCAAACCGGTGCGCTACTACGACATCTCCGAGCTACCCGTCGCTATCGTGCCGATGAGCGAAGAGACGGCCCAGGAGGAGTAGGTCCTAGCCGCCCACCCGCCGGTACCAGCGCTCCGGGTCGGACAGCTCCTCCAGCCGCGGCATCTTGTTCGGGCCTTCCCAGGCCACGTTCAGCGCCTTCATGCCGTGGGCGTCGTAGACAGCGCGGGCAAAAGCCTCCCCCTGCTTGTACTGCTGCAGCTTCAGGTCGAGGCCTGTCAGCTTCCAGATCAGCTGGTCGAGCACGCTCTTGTTCGAGCTGCGTTTGTGATACGCCTCCTCGAGCTCCGCGAAGCCGGGAAGCAGGGTGGAACCAAGCTCGTTCATCACCAGATTGCTGTAACCCTCGATCAGCGACATGGTGCCCTGCACCTGCCGCATCACCTTCCACTGAGCGGGTAGGACACCCGCGAACGCGGCCATCCTCGCCGCCGGCGAAATCTTCGTCGTGACCGTGTCGAGAAGGACCCGCATCGACTGCTCCATGTGCTCTCGCAGCCACGGATGCGCGGCAAACTGCCACGCATGCGTCATCTCGTGGAGGATGAGCCAGCGTCTCAGGTCCTGTTCTGGAAGATTGGCGGTGCGGCCCCATTCTTCAACGTTGGTCTCCACCAGGTACAGGCCCGCCTGGTCGATCGGTTCCACGCCCATGAGCTGCGGGTCGTACTGGCCGAGGACGCGGCGTCCCAAGAAGCCGAGCATCAGCGCCATGTAGTGATCGAGGCCAGTGCGGCCGAGCTCGACCATCAGCGAATTGGGAAGGCGGCCCTTCTCCAGGACCGGGTCGACAACGCGCCGCATGATGCCGAGGTTCAGATCCAGCCAGCCTTCGCGGTCCAGGGCCTCGAACCGAGGGAGCTTGGAGCCGGCGGGCAGCCCGCCCACGAAGCCGAGCAGGGGCTTCTCGAGCTTGGCGGCCATCGACCGGTAGCCCCTGGCGGCAGTGGCGAGTGAAGTCGAAGAAGCTGCGGAATCAGCCAGTCGCGCTCGCGCTGTTCGGCGAACTTCGTCCCAGTCGAGCAGCAAGGAGGTGCCGCCGCGAGGCTTGACCGCCTGGGCGATCGCAACAGTAGCCAGCCCGGCCGCAAGTCCAAGCACGGCCGTGCGGCGCCTCACGGTTCCAGCGTACGAGAGAGACGGGCGTCGCAG
>DASXNH010000078.1:0-2891 GCA_036495195.1 Candidatus Dormiibacterota bacterium | reverse complement strand
CTGCGTGGACCGTGCCCCCCGTCAGTTGCGCCAGCTGCATCGCTTTGTGTACAGCGACTCCCGCTCGGCCGGAGCCGTCGGTACCCACAACTATGACCTGGTACGGCATTCCCGTCCCCCTAACGTCCTGTCTCGATGGCCGTAATATATCTGTCGGGACTGTTTCGAGCCTTTGGGTTCATGAACTTGCCGCCGAGGTAGCTCGGTCCCGGCGTTTGGGGGCGGTGTGGCTTCGGATCCCAAGCCACTTAGCGCTCGGGATGGATCGTCTCACCACGCGCAAGCATGGCAACGAACTGTTCGACCCGCCGTTGCCGAGTGTCGCTACGCTTGGCGGTCGCAATTCGATAGAGGATCGAGTACCGGTTTGCCGCGCTGAGGCTCGCGAACTTGGTCTTCGCCTCAGGGTTGACTGCCAGGGCAGACTCCAAGTCGGGCGGAACATCAATGTTGGCCTGGCTCGCATACGCGGCATCCCAGCTACCGTCTGCCTGGGCGCTCGAAATGGCGGCCTGCCCCGACGATCGCATCCGACCTTCCTTGATCATTCTCACAGCGATCGCGACGTTCCGCTTCGACCATCGGCTCCTAGATCTTCGAGGTGTGAACTTCCGGAGGAATGTCTTCTCGTCACCAGAGGCGAGTTGTCCATCGACCCAGCCGTGGCAGATCGCTTCAGCGAGAGCGTCGTCGTAGCTCAGGTTCGTCGGCTCGGAAGTTCCCTTCTTGGCCAGGACCAACCAGACGCCGGCGGACTCTTCGCCGTGATCCTGGAGCCAGCTAGCCCACCCTGCTGCGTCTGGAACGCTGAGTACTGGCAGTTGATGCGCCATCGATGGAAAGTCTGACATGGCCAGTGGTGCCATCGTTGAACGCCGCGAGCTGCTTCAAGGACCAATGGCGTGAGTGTTTGGCGCCCGGGTTACTTACCCGTCCTTCGGACGCAGGCGGTGAGCGCCTTGGCCGACTTGATATGCCTCCTGCACCAAGGCCGCAAAGGAGTCATCGAGCTGACCTGGATCTGTTATCCGAAACTGATGAACAAAGAGACGCTTTGTATAGGGCGACACTCGTAAGACCCTCTTATCCCGCACTTGCCGCTGGAGATCGAGAAACCCGTCTAGGGAGGATTTGCGGGGCTTGGCACCGGCAAAACCTCGGCGACTGCCCTTGAAGGCAATGGCCGTCTTCGTCCCACTGACGGCGTAGGGCCCACAGGCCGCAACCAACCTGACAAACCCTTCGTAGAGGTCGACGACAACCTGTGGTTTGTCGGCCAGATGCCGCTCGACATTCCAATCCTCGGGCGGTGCCACACGCACAGAGTAAGGCGACGAATGACCATGTTCCGGGGGACGGGCGCGGCCGGGCGACGCCGTCGGTCTGCTCCTTTCATCGGAGCGCCCAACCTACGAGATCGACACCGGCGACGGCCTCGGCTGCCCGGAGTGTGTCGCTGCCGAGTGGCTGCAGCTGGATCTGAGTGCATAGCAGTCCGGTCGACAGCCGCTCGATTACGCCCCACTCCCATGTCGCGACGGGATCGAGCCCTGTCCGGGCGGCCAGCCACCGGACCCGATCTAACGGGTCCCCGGCCAGCAACTCGACGGGATCTCCACGCATGAGGATGCCTAGGTCGTACTCGGCCTCAGCAATGAGACCGTCGGGATCGACCAGCTTGAAGCCTCCGTCGCTCTGGAGCGCGTTCAATTGGTGCACATCGCCGTGCACCAATACGGCTCTTTCGTCGCGGTGCGCCTTTTCGCGCCGTCGGGCAAAGGCAACAGCGCCGTCGACCGCCTTCTCGGAGCATGGGTGATCGAGTTCATCCCACAGCTTCACGATGAAGTCGGCGAGCCACCGGGCCTTCTCGGCACCCGTAGGCAGCCCACAATCCGGCGCCGGCCGCCATATGCGGGCGGCGGTGTCGCAAAGAATTTCGAGGCGGCGCGAGAGTGGGATTCCGAGCTCATACATGGGACGGCCCAGTCGCTCGATCAGCAGGGCGCCCCGGTCAGCGTCGTATTGATACAGCGCTGGGCATCCATCCCCGCCGGCGAGACGGAGCACGGTCACCTCGTTGGAAGAGTCGTTTCCAGCGCCGGACACCAGCACTTTTAGGACCGCCGAGGTTCCGTCCGCGCAGGTCGCTTCGGCCACGAAGGCCTCAGACCCGCCGCCGTACGGGCGCCCCACGACGATCGACCAGTCAGCCTCCAGGCTCGAGACAACTAAGGGCAGTCGCTCGAGCCAGTCTTCGGCGCCTGCCGCCCGAGCCTTGTTGCGCACGATGGCGGGCACCTCGATCACAATCGGAGTCTCACATCAAACTGAAGCTGCGGGCTGGTCGTGCAAAACGCTGTGGGGTTCGCCATCTTGAGATGAGCGAGATGCCGCCGAGCAGGCAAACGGGGGCATGAAGTTGTCTCGGGAAGGTAACCCACCAGATAGGAGAGGGACTTTGTCCAACTAAGGCCGTAAAACTTCGACATGGACGAAATTCGACCGATGGGTACGATCGACAAGTAAATGTCCGATTTCGATCACGTGGCGACCGAGTACGACGGCATCGGCCGGGAGTACCAGGAGTCCAAGCGGCTGCCCTTCCGCCTCCACATCGAGGAGCACTCGATGTTCGCGCTCCTTCCGGTTCTTTCAGGGCGTTCGGTCGTGGATCTCGCCTGCGGCGAGGGCATTTACTCCCGCAAGCTTCTTCGCCGAGGTGCCGCCCGCGTTGTCGGCGTTGACATTTCGCCCGAGATGGTTTCCCTTGCTCGACAAGCCGAGGAGGATAAGCCTCTCGGCGCGGAGTATGTCGTAGCCGATGTAGCGACGGTGGATATCGACGAGCGCTTCGACGTCGCCCTCTGCTCGTTTCTCTTCAACTACGC
>DASXNH010000077.1:0-14850 GCA_036495195.1 Candidatus Dormiibacterota bacterium | reverse complement strand
CGCGAGCGCGCCCTGTCCGGGCGCGGGAGCGACCAAACCAGGATCCAGGCGTTGGTCGATCCTCTCGCTCTTGCCGATGCGATCGATGCCTGCCGCCGCGAGCACGATTGCATCGACCTCCCCGGCATCGAGGCGTGCAAGGCGCGTCTCGACGTTGCCGTGAAGTGGAATCACACGAAGGTCAGGCCTGGCCGCGCGCACGAATCCCGCTCTCCTTGGGCTGTCGGTGCCGACTGTCGCTCCGCCGGTCAGCGTCTCGAGCGAGTCGTTCCCCCCACGCGTGATGAGCGCGTCGCGAGGATCAGCGCGTTCGGGATACGCGGCGATGACCAGGTCCGCCTCCTCCACCAGGGGCACGTCCTTGGCGCTGTGCACGGCAATCTCAATCTCACCGCCCACCAGCGCGTGCGCGATGGCCGCGACGAATACCCCCTCGCCTGCCGACATGTCGATGGGACGAACGTCTCCTTCGGTCACTATCGGAACCAGATCAACTTGGTGACCGGCGTCGCGCAGACGCGTTGCGAAAAGCTCGCTCTGCACGATGGCGAGTCGCGAGCCGCGCGTGCCCAGCCGGATCTTCATCCACCCTCCTCCGCCGATCAGCCGTTGTCCGAGTGGCCGTTCATCAGCGCGACGAGGAGGCGGTCGACAGCGCTCTCGGCTTCGACGAGCAAAGCCGTCGCTTCGCGGGTATCGAGCCGTCGCCGGCGTGCCACTCCCGCGAGCTCGCCGACGAACGCCGCACGGAATCGCACGAATGCTTCGACCGTCTGCGACAGGGAGGCCCCGAGGGCCGCGGCTCTGCGGCCATAATCGGCAGCCGCCGTGACGCCTGCGGCGAGCCCTTCCGCAGGTCGATCCCCCTCGTCGTTCAAATGCTCGAGGAGCATCGCGAGCAGGCCGCTCCCTCGCTCTCGAAACTCGGCGCGCTCGGCCTCGGACAGAGCCGCCAGCCAGGGTGGAGGGGCCGGCCGCCCAGCAGGTTTGGCTCGGCTGTACGTGCGCGCCACTCGTTTGGCGCTGGCGTTAAGGCCGGTCAAAAGCGGACGCCGGCTTCGAGATTGAGGTATCAGGCCCTCGATCGCGGAGCGCGGAAACCTTCTGTGCCCGCCGGGTGTGACGAAGGTGGCGATGTCGCCGTGGTCCGACCAGCGTCGCAAGGTGGCCGGGGTGATGCCGAGGAGGCGACTTGCCTCTCCGAGGCTGAGCCAGGGCGAGCGGCCGGGAGGAACTGCAGGTCTCAACTCCCAAATTATGCTGAAAATTGGCTAAAGCTATCTATGTCCCGCAGACAGGGGCCGGCCGGCGCCGTGTAGCCACCTGCGGTAAGCATTAAGGAAATGCCGACCACGGTTAGCACAGCCACGTCCAGCACCTTTGCGTTTCCGCCGGCGGTGCGCGCCCCTGTGCTTTCCGTGCTGCTGTTCGCGGCCGCCTTTGGCGCTCACGAGGTCATGCACCTCCTCGTCCTGTACGCGGTGGGCGGCCACGGTTCGATCGTGGTACGTCCCTGGCTCTTGACCTCCGCCAACGTGGCGATTCCGTCGCTGCACGTGCAGCCCGATCAACCGATAGGGCTCTTTCGCCAGCTGCTCGTGAACTTCCTCGGGCCAATCCTGGCCGCCATCCCATTCGCAGCACTTTTGTGCTCGGTCAAGGAACCGGTGGCGCGAATCGCGCTCATCGCGAACGTGGCGATTCTCGTTTTCTATGCGGTGATCGAAGCGGGAGACCTGCTGCTCGAATCGCTGGCGGATTTCGACGCCACGATCCTGACCACGCCTGAGTTCAACTACGGAGTGCCCGCGCTGATCATCCTCATCGCGGTGGTGGCGGCCTTACGTCACAGAACGGAAGTGCAGGTCGCCACCGGGTAGAGGCCCGGTGCCGAGCCTCCGCCGCAAGCCCACGCGCGTCCCTGGAACATGGCGAGCTCGAACCCGTGCCTCGGCACGAGCATCGTGCCCACGGTCCGCCAAGCTTTTGAGCCAGTGAACCACGCGACCTGCATGACCAGCCTCGTCTCCAGCGCATCCTGGCCGCCGAGAATCACGACGCCGCCATCGGCGAGCGTCGTCGCGCCGGCGCCGCTCGTGGGCATGGGTAGATTCGGTAGTCGCACCCACTTCGAGTGCGCCGTGTCGTAGCAGTCCACGCGTGCCGTGCTCGGAGCCCGACCGCCGGCAGCACAAACATCGGATCCGAGAACGAAGCCTGAAACGTGGTTCCGGGGGTCAGGCATCGGAGGTAGGTCGCGCCACGATCCCGTCGATGGGTTGTACACCTCAGCGGGAGCAATGTTCCCCGCGGCGGAGTTGCCTCCCAGCACGTACAGGTGGTTGGCAAATGCCAGCACGGCGTGGCCGCCCCGCGCGTGGCGCATCGGCGTGACACTGATCCACGAAGCGCCGTCCAGCCGGAAGACCTGCGCGCTGTCCCGTCCGAAACTGTGCCCGCCGGCCACGTAGATGTGGCCCCCAAGCTCGGCGGCGGACGTGTGATCCAGCCCGAGCGGCAGTCGCGGACCTGCACTCCACGACTTTCCGTCAAGCACCCAGACTGTTCGTAGGCTGTTGCCCGCCGCGTCAAAGCCTCCGATCACATAGAGCTTTCCGCCGGCGGAAGCCGAGGCGGATTCCTCGAGCGCCACCGGCAAGGACCGTTCCATCCGTTGCGTCGGCGGCGCCGGCACCACGCGAGGGGTCATCGTTGGAGCAGGGCTCGCGGTCGGATTCGAGGATGGCGTCAGCGAGGCGATGGGCGAGGGCGACCCAGCCCCCGGCTGTGATCCGCCGCACGCCGCACTGATCATTACCGCAATCAGGCCCATGGCGGCCCTCGTCACCATCGGCGAATCATCCCCTAGTCACCCGGACCGCCACAGACCGACGCGCCACAGAGCCAGGGCCATCCCAAGGCCACGGTAGGCGGGCACCGCCGGCAAAGTGCCGTTCAAGCGATGGAAGGCGGAAGCCGTGGCTGGTTCAGAGCGCAAATTCAAGCCCTCGAGCCTGGCAGCGCGTTCTTGTCAACGTGGGCAAATACCCAAAGCCTTCAACGTTGGCCGGGCCCGTCGTGCCCACTCACCGCTCCGGGTCGTGGAACGTTTTTCGAAGCGCCTTTCACGCATTTTCCGGGCTGATGTGGGTGGCGCCGCGGACGCCCTCGTTGCGCCTCGGAATTGTGGTCGTCGTTGCGTTGGCGGCGTTTGGCGTGCTGCTGCAGCTCAACAGTGTCGAGATCGCCCTGCTCGTGCTCGTCGGGACGGTGCTATTGGCCGTTGAGACGCTGAACACTTCGATGGAAATGCTGTGCGACCTGGTTCAGCCGCTGCACGATCCGAGAATCGGAAAGATCAAAGACGTTGCCGCGGGCGCCACGGCGGTCACCGAGATCGGTGGAGCAATCGTGGTGGTCATCCTTCTAGGGCCGCATCTGTGGGCGGTGCTTCATCGATAGGCGAGCGACCCCGGTTAGGCGATTGTCGCTTCGATCGAACCCTGGTGGCCCTGGATGTGCCCGATCAGCACCCGCTCAATGCGCTGCTGCACGGTCATCTTTCCCGAGGGTAGCTCCTGCGCGACATCCAGCTTCTCGTCGGGGAGGGAGCGGAGGTCTGATGCGATCTGCTGGCCGCTGTCGCGCAGCAGTCTCACCACGTCGGCCTTGGTCGTGTCGGCGTATTCGTTGGCATGCTTGGCGTTGGCCTGCTTGATGTCGATGGGCGGCGCGGGCTGTTCACGTATTGCTGCTTGAATCCTGCCCATGATCACCTTGAGATTCACCGCGACATGATGTGCGATCACGCCCAGTGGCCTGGCTTCGTCCTCGTCGTTGATCCGCATGCCTGGAGTGTTCCTCCCACGCATTCGCCACTGCTCATTGGTCAGCGAATCGACCACCTGTACGAAGTTCTCCAGGGTCGCCTCGAACTCGTCAGCGAGGCGCCTCGAGCGTGACTCAGAGGCCATGGTCCCAAGGTAGCATCCTGGCCCGGACCCACGGGGCGAGCCCGGGATCGGCTATTCGTCCGCGGTCCACTCCAACGCCATGGCCGGCCGGCTCGACGGCCTCACCATCCGCCACATCAACTGCGCGGCGCCGAAAGCGACGGTGGCCATGATCAACATTGTTCGCATGCCGAAATCTTCACGAAATCAGCCGGCCCGGTCATCGTGTGACGCGACCAATAAAACTCTCCGCCTGTTGGGGTGTTTGGTTCAAGGACCTCCGCCCTCGGTCACGATCTGCTCGGGCGAACCCGCCACGCTCACCTAGGCCGGCTCACAAATGAGCTCAGCAGTTCGCAGGTAAACCTGCGTGCACGTCTCGAGCGATGCAAGGTCGACCCACTCAACGTCCGCGTGCGCCCCCTGCCCCGACGGGCCGAACGCCACTGTCGGGATGCCCGCCCCATTGCTCAGCGCCATGTCCATCCAGTAAGCCACTCCGATTACCTCCGGCTCTCGCCTCATCACCTCTGCGGCCGCTTTCTCCACCGCCTCGGTCACAAAGCTGTCGGCGCCAAGCTGCGATGGTGGGCGCTCCAGCACGAGCCGAGCAGACGCCTCCAGCACCGGATCCGCCTTGCGCGCTGCCGCGATGAGCTGCTCGATCTCATGTAGAGCACTCGCGCCATCCTCGCCCGGTATCGTCCGCCGCTCGAGCTTGACCACACAGCGCGCCGGATACGTGCTCCACTCCTGCCCGCCCTCGATCAATGACGCGTGGAGCGTGCCGGTCCCCAGTAGGAGGTGGCTGCGCCCCGCGCGCAGTCTCTGGTCCAGCTCCAGCACCCCGGTGAGGACCCGGCCCATGTGAGTCACAGCATCCACCCCGAGGTCCGGCCGCGAGCCGTGCGCGGCAACGCCGCGCGTCTCGACCTCCAACCAGGCGAAGCCCTTGTGCGCCAGGCAGAGCCTCATCTCCGTCGGCTCCGTCACGACCGCGGCGTCCGCCTCGATGCGCTTCAGCACCGCGGCCGTCCCGACGCTCGCGACCTCTTCGTCTGCCACGGCGGCGACGATGACATCCCCGCGGAGCCTCAGCTTTTTCGCCTCCCGTGACGCGATCATGATCGCCGCGAGGCTTCCTTTCATGTCGTAGGCGCCCCGTCCGTAAACACGGCCGTCCCGCACCACTGGCACGAACGGATCCTTCATGCCGCCCGCGCCCACCGTGTCCAGGTGCGCGTTCAACATCAGGTTCGCACCACCGCCCGTGCCTACCAGCACCCCGATCACGCTGGTGCGGCCCGGTAGCGGCTCTAGCACCTGTACGGCCAACCCCTCTTGAGCGAGCCACCCAGCTACGAACGTCGCGATCTTCGACTCGCCGCTTCCCGTCGCCACGAGGTCGGGGTTCACCGACTCGATAGCCACCAGGTCACACACCAGCTGCTGCAGATCTTCAAACAGACCCATGACGGCCGATTGATTCTAGGCCGGACACCGCAACCCCTCCCATAGAAGGACGAGGGCCCTGTGGGGGCCCCCTCCCCGGCGCCAGCCGGGAATCCGCATACCCATCGTCCTCGTCGTCTTGGTTAACGGTCGAAACCGCGAAACACCTTCGCCAGGGCTGGTCACGAAAACGAGCTGATTAGCTCTTGCCGCGTACTGAAAATCCGCCATATTCCAGCGTAATCGCTTGACTCTCAGGCAACCAACCGCTACAACGCGCGTGTGCCTTTCATTCGCTCCATGCCAGGAGGCAGACCTTGAGAATCGATCGAGCCTTCCTTGCGCTGGTCGCCGTCGGCTTTTTTGCTGTCGCTTGCGGAAGCAGCCCCGGAACGGCCAAGGCCCCGACTCCATCCCCAGCTCTGCCGACCCCGTCCACAGTCGACACCAAGAACATGAAGATCGCAGTCGACAGCACTTTCATCAAGACCGTGCCGGTCGCCGTGTCCACCGGCTTCGACCTCGACATCCAGGATGTCGGAACGGTTGACATTCCGAACCTCTATCTCATCTTCGATGCGGGCGACCACTTCCTGGACAAGTACACGATCGAGTCAGCCGGCACGTGCCGGGTGGACACTGCCGTCTCAGGCCTGGCCTGCGGCAGTGTCGCGAAGGGTACGCACCTCAAGTTCACGATCAATGCGACGCCGAAGGTCACGGGCAACTTCGTGTTCAAGTTCCATGTGAATCAGTACAAGACGCCTCTCTACGAAGCTGATGGCACCCAGTACCTCTACAGCTGGACGCAGTCCGTCACCACCTGACGGAGCGCGCCGCTAGGCGCCGACGATCCGGATCGTCCACAGGTCATCGGCCAGGCCTGGCTGGATGAGGTATGTGTACGGCATCGTGAAATAGCCGGCCATTCCCCAATCAGGGCCCCAGGAATTGCGGACCAGAAACGTCTGGCTCGCGTCGTCGTATCCGACCGCGAGGACCGCGTGCCCGCCAACAGCTCTTTCGCTGGGGCCGGGCATCGGCACATGCCCGGTCTGCGCCACCGCGGGTAACTCGAAGCTTTCGTAAACGGTGAACCCGTAGACGAACGGATAGCCGGAGGCCAGGCAGCCGCGCATCTGAGACAGGTCCTGGATGACGCTCTGGTACGAAACGGCGCGATCCGAGCGCGCGTCCTGATACGCCTTCGCCGGTGGCTTTTGGGCGAAGTTTGCGATGACGTACGGCCACTCCGGTTCTGGGCACACGCCCTGGCTGGCCACTGACTTGATGCCATCGCGAATCATCGCACCGCTGTCCAGGTTGACCGTCCCCTCGATGACGCGTTCGTTGTAATAGATGAACAGTCGCGATGGCACGAAGTCGGCGAGCTTCTGCTTGAGCCGGTCGAACTCGATGGCACCGCCTATGGCGTTCGCGGTGCAGCTGCCCAACATTCCCTGGTCGTACACGGCCGGACACTGCGCCCGCAGATCGATAAAGGGGGGGAGGGCGCTCAAGAACGCGGGCGGGGCCGCGTAGAGGTGGTCGCGCTCATCCGGAAGGTCTGGAATCCAGCCGTACCGCGCAATCTTTCGAGGCTCAGTCATCTGTGTACTCCTGCGGGCCCGCCGAGGAGGTGGCCGCGCAGCGCCCGGCGGGGCAGTGGGTAATCAATGACCGCTCCGTCATGATCTCAGCGCTCCTCACAAATAAGCCCAGCCTTTGATGCTGGGAGATTCGCCGATAAACGCCTCCACACCGTCGGGCAGCTTATGCCCCTCCATGACAATTGCAGTCGCCCTCGTGTGCCCCTCCAGCAGGCTGATCGCCCCACCGGGCATCCGCAGGCAGAGTAGCGGCGACAGCTCGGGCGCGGGGTTGGCGTGGCAGATGATGCGCGCCAACGACAGGATATGGAGGTTCATGTCGTCGCCTGTGAACAGCCGCGCCGCGTTCGACGCCCCCTCCGCGACCTTGCGGGTCGCCGGCGCCAGGGTGGTCCACGTTGCGTTGCGGTTGGAGTACAGCATCTCGGAGACCTCGGGGATCGATACCCGGGACCGTCGCCACGTGATGTCATCTTCAAGGCCCGCGAAGATCAACGCACCTCGGCCGAAGCCGTGCGCGGCCGCGATGATCCGGCGCCGCTCGGCGTTGTGCTCGGCATTGCCGAGGTCAGGAGTGCGAGCCAAGGCCAGGGCGCGCGCGAGGTGCGATGGCTTCGGCGGATCGCCGATGAGGTAGGCCTGAAAGGGGGGGGACTCGATTTCGGCCTGCAGCCAGGCCAGGATCACGTGATCGTCGGATGCCGCGCCCAGGTCCTCCATCCACCACAAAGGGTAGGGCTCGGGCAACGCCCGAGGTCTTGCTTGCTCCAAACTAATCCCCGATGAGCGCGGCGCGCAAATGGGTCTACCACTTCACCGAGGGGTCCGCCAAGATGCGCGACCTCCTGGGCGGCAAGGGTGCCGGTGCGGCCGAGATGACCCGCGCCGGCATGCCCGTCCCACCAGGCTTCACCATCACCACGGAGGCCTGCCGCGCGTACCTCGCGGGTGGTGGCAAGCTGCCTCCGGGACTCTGGGAGGAGGTGACCAAAGCCCTCGTCGTGCTCGAAAAGCGCGCCGGCAAGCGCTTTGGTGACGCCAAGAATCCGCTCCTCGTAAGTGTTCGCTCGGGGGCCAAGTTCTCGATGCCCGGGATGATGGACACGGTCCTCAACCTCGGTCTCAACGAGGAGACCATGCAGGGCCTGGCCAGGCTGACGAAGGACGAGCGCTTCGCCCTCGACGCGTACCGCCGCTTCATCCAGATGTTCGGCAAGACGGTGATGGGCATCGACGGCGACAAGTTCGAGCACGCGCTGCAAGACGCCAAGAAGAAGGCGGGCGTCAGAACCGACCCCGAGCTGAAGCCGCAGCACCTCCGTCCCCTGGTTCAGCGATTTCTCGCCATATATAAGGACGCGACGGGCCACAAGTTCCCCGAAGACCCGGTGACACAGCTCCGCGCCGCCATCGAGGCGGTGTTCAAATCGTGGAACACCGATCGCGCCAAGACCTACCGCCGGATGGAGCGAATCGCCGACGACCTGGGCACGGCGGTGAACGTGCAGATGATGGTGTTCGGCAACATGGGCCGTACCTCGGGCACCGGGGTCGCTTTCACGCGTAACCCGATCACCGGCAAGAAGGAGCTGTACGGCGACTACCTGGTCAACGCTCAGGGCGAGGACGTGGTCGCCGGGGTGAGGGACACCGAGCCGATCAAGGCTCTCAAGCGCCACATGCCGAAGGTCTACGCGGAGTTCGAGGGCTACGCCCGCAAGCTCGAGAAGCACTACAAGGACGTGCAGGACCTCGAGTTCACGATCGAGCGCGGGAAGCTGTGGATGCTGCAGACCCGCAGCGCCAAGCGTACCGGCGAAGCGGCGGTGAACATCGCCGTCGACATGGTCGGGGAGCGCCTGATCACCAGGAAGGAGGCGGTCGCACGCATCGAGCCCCGCCAGCTGGAGCAGCTCCTGTTCCCGCGTGTCGATCCGAACGCGAAGGTGGCGGTTCTCGCGAAAGGCGTGCCGGCATCGCCAGGCGCCGCGTCGGGCGAGGCCGTGTTCGACGCCGACACCGCAGCCGAGTGGGGCAAGCAGGGCAAGGCGGTCATCCTTGTCCGCGTCGAGACCAACCCCAACGACGTGCATGGGATGGTCGAGGCCAAAGGCATCCTCACACAGACAGGCGGCACTGCCAGCCACGCCGCCCTGGTCGCGCGCGGCATGGGCCGGCCCTGCATCGTCGGCGCCAGCGCGATCAGCGTCGACGTGCGCAAGCGTCAGTTCTCCGCCGGGGGCAAGACGATCAAGCAGGGCGAGCAGATCACCATCGACGGCACCACGGGCGACGTCTACCTCGGCAATGTGCCCACGATCGAGGCGCGCTCCCTGAACAAGCACCCGGCCGCAAGCGCGATCCTGCGCTGGGCCGATGGCTTTCGCCGCCTGCAGGTGTGGGCCAACGCCGACTATCCGCGGGACGCGATCAAGGCCCGTGAGAACGGTGCGCAGGGGGTCGGTCTGTGCCGCACCGAGCACATGTTCATGGAGCAGGACAGGCTGCCCATCGTGCAGGCCATGATCATGGCGACCACCACCGAGGAGCGTGAGAAGCAGCTCGCGCTGCTGCTGCCGATCCAGCGTGGCGACTTCGAGGGCATATTCAAGGAGATGGCGGGGCTGCCTGTGATCATCAGGCTCATCGACCCGCCGCTCCACGAGTTCTTGCCGAGCCTGGAGGATCTGATTCGCGAGACCACCCAGCTCAAGGAGAACGGCAAGACACCGTCTCGCCTGAAGCGCCTCGAGAAGATCATGGCCCGCGTCGAAGAGCTGCACGAGGCCAATCCGATGCTGGGCCTGCGCGGTGTTCGCCTGTCGATCCTGTTCCCAGAGATCACGCGCATGCAGGTGCGGGCGATCATGGAAGCGGCGTGCAATCTGCGCAAGCGAAAGATCGATGCGCGACCGGAGATCATGATCCCGCTGGCCGGCACGCTTGCTGAGCTGCACGCGGTGCGCCAGGAGCTGAGGCCGGTCGTCGAGCAGGTGCAGAAGGAAAAGGGCGTGCGGGTGCCCTACAAGTTCGGCACGATGATCGAAATCCCGCGCGCCGCGCTCACCGCGGGGGAGATTGCCACCGAGGCCGAGTTCTTCTCGTTCGGCACCAACGATCTCACGCAGACGACGTTTGGCTACTCACGCGACGACGCGGAGCGCCACTTCATAGTCAGGTACCTTGAACGGAAGATCCTGCCGCGTAACCCGTTCGAGACGATCGACGAGAACGGTGTGGGCCGTTTGATGGGCATCGCGGTGGCCGAGGGCCGCAAGACCCGGCCGAACATGGAGATCGGCATCTGCGGCGAGCACGGCGGCGACCCCGAGTCGATCCACCTGTGCCACTCACTCGGCTTGAACTACGTGTCGTGCAGCCCGTTCCGGGTGCCTGTAGCGCGCCTGGCGGCGGCCCAGGCCGCGATCGGGGACGGCGCCTCCAGCAATTAGGGTCAGGCGTTCGGGCTCAGCCCAAGACGATAACCGGCCCCCGGCGGAGTCTCCGGAAGGGCCGAACCTCAAGAAAAGATGAGGAAGTCCTGAGGCTGGGCTGAAGTAACTTCTTCAGCGGCAGCCGACGATTGCCCTGATGCTGAACCTCACCGAGCGGCAGACCAGGATCGTCGAGCTGATCGCCGCGGGCTGTACGGACAAGCAGCTCGCGGGGCGGCTGGGCATGTCCCCGGGGACGCTGCGCACGCACCTCGACCGCATGTTTCGGCGCTTCGGGGTGCACACGCGAGCCGCTCTGGTCGCGCGCTGGCTGCGCGGCCCCTGAGCAGGCGCACATTGCCTGTCCTCATTTCCTCTGTCAGCCATCTGTCCGACTCGTCACGGACCGCCCACGGTGTTCGACTGATCGTCGACAGGCCGCCGGCACTCCTGGTAATCCGGCGGAGTTTGATCGTGATGATGGCACGATCGAAAGGAGGGCGCCGTGTTCAGGTCTCTGGTGCAAAAGCTGGTGTGGCGGCGCACCATCGTCCACTCACTGCTGGTCGCTCTTGTGATGCTCGCCTATAGCGGCGGTGTCGCATCGCTGCCAGCTCTGGCCGCGGCGCCATCGGCGAACACTGTGCAGGCAACGGCCGTCCGCACCCTGAGCGCAGCGCCGGCATGGCTGGCCGCAGCGATGCCGTATGTGCACGTCAAGAACCTTGTGGCCACGATCGATCCAAGGATCAGGCGCGTGCTTCCGGCGGGCGATGTCGCGATGGTCGAACGCGACGTGGCTCGATACAACGCGACTCCCCTTTCGGCTCGCAGCATCGGCCCAAGCGGCGGGGTATCGATCCCGCTGAGCACGCTGAACGCGGCCTATTCCGCCTGCTACGCCTACCTCAACGTCCACTCGTACAACTGGTGGGGCGTGCAGTTCTTCCTCAATGATTGCTTTGCCCAGGACCTGGCGTTGGGCGTCGGTCTAACCGCTGCCGCGAGCGCCATCCTTCTCCTGGTTCCGGGTATCGACGTGCTGGTCGCGGTGCTCGTAACGATGCTTGGTGTGGCCGCCGGCTCAATCCTGTGGGCGGATCACCACTGCGGGAACCGCGGCGTGTATCTCAACGTCCCCTGGCTGCCGGCGGCCGTCTGGGGCTCGACCATCTGCTGACGCATGTTGATCGCGGTCCAAGGTCCTATGATCGCCGGGGGTCGGTCGGGGCCCCCGGCCGGCGGCCCTGTGGGAGAACGCGCTGATGCTTGGGATCCTGATCTTCCTGGAATTGATCGTGGCACTCGCGGCGGTCGTGCTGTGGGTGCGGTTCCTTCGACCGACCCAGGTGGTGTGGGAGCGGCGGACCAGGCTCATCGCGGCCGTCCTCATGTCCGCAGCGGCGATTGGATTCCTGTTCGTGGTCGCCGATTATGGTGGTGCCTTCGGCTGAACCCTTGATGAAACGGAGGAGGTCATGATGGTCGATTGCCCTGAGCTGGCGCGTTTCGTCGTCGAGGCCGGGCCGGTGCTGATCGTGCTGGCGACGGCCATGGTCGTGCTGGTCGGGCGTGAGCTCGCGACAACCGCCCGGGTGCTCGGATGGAGCCCAAGCCGCAGACCGGGCCTCGTCCGACCGACGATGCTGCTCGCCTGATTCGCTGAGCATCCGCCCTCCCGCAGTCCTCGACCAGAGCACGCCCGGCGCTGGCCTTTCCCCGAGCGGCCGACAATACATATTCAGATGTCTGCCCAAGCGTCCGATGATGCCTTCGCCGAGATCAAGGCCAAGGTCGACCTGGTCAAGGTCGTCCAGGAGCATCTACGCCTCACGAAGCGCAACAAGGAGCTCTGGGGTCTCTGCCCGTTCCACCAGGAGGACAGCCCCAGCTTCAAGGTCAACCCTCAGATGCAGACCTGGTACTGCTTCGGCTGCCAGCGGAACGGTGATGTCTTCACTTTCGTCGAGCTGATCGAGAAGACCGACAAGCGCGGCGCCCTTCAGATGCTGGCGGAGCGGGCGGGGGTGGAGCTCAAACGCCTGAGCCCCGAGCAAAAGGAGCGCTCCGACTCGCGCCGTCGCCTGCTGGCGATGCTGAAGCTGGCGGCCCAGTATTACGAGTACGTCCTGTGGTCGACGCCGGCGGGCGAGGTGGGCAGGCGCTTGCTGGCCGACCGCGACGTCAGCGAGGAGACGGCGCGGCGGTTCCAGCTGGGTTACGCCCCGGCCGGCCTGGGGTTCGCCGAATACCTCCGCTCGAAGAAGAGATCGCTCGCGGACGCGCAGGAGGCGGGCCTCATGCGTCGCGACGGCACCGACTTCTTCGCCCAGCGCCTGGTCATCCCGATCCGCGACGAGCGCGGCCAACCCCTCGCCTTCACCGCCAGGACGGTTCGGTCGGACGAGCCACGCAAGTACATCAACTCGCCTGAAACGCCCGCATATATAAAAGGAAGGGTCATCTTCGGACTCGACCTGGCACGGGACGAGATTGCGGCCAGGGGCCATGCCGTGCTGATGGAAGGCCAGTTCGACGTCATCACCGCGCACCAGTTCGGCGTGAAGAACGCGGTGGCGAGCTCGGGCACGGCGCTCACCAACGAGCAGGTTCGCCTCCTGAAGCGGTTCACCGACGAGCTCCTCCTGGTCTTCGATGCGGACCGCGCGGGGCGCAGTGCCGCGTTCAAGGCAGTGGAGCTTGCAGCTACCCACCAGATGCGAACGAGGGTTGCAACCGTGACCGGGGCGAAGGACCCGGACGAGTTCCTGAGGGCGGCCGGCGCGGAGGCGGAGAAGAGCTGGGAGGCGCTGGCGGCGGCAGCGCCCTCCGGCTGGGAGTTCTGGATCAAGGACGCCCTGAGCGGCCTGAACACGGCGAATCCAAACCACCTCGAGCAGGCCGCTTTCCGGGCACGAGAGGTGCTCGAACGGATTCCAGACCCCGCCGTTCGGGAAAGCTACAGGGAGCGTGCGGCCGGTTGGCTCGGGGTCCAACCGCACCTTTTGATTCCCCTTCCCCCGCCGGAGAGAGGAGCCCGAGGTGGCGACCGCCGCTCAAACGAGGCCGGAAACAACGGCAAACTCGGTTTAACAGCAGCGGTGCGGGGGAAGAAAGTCAGCGTAGCCAGATACCTGGTGCAGCTGCTAGCGGTCCGCCCGGTTGCCTTTGAGCGCGTGCGAACAAAGCTCACGCCTGAAGAGTTGGACGAGGAGGACCGCGGAGTGTATGTGCGGATGTTGGAGACTTATGAGCGTAGTGGTGCCTCCGGGCTCGAAAGCGAGCTGGCCGGGTACCCCGCGGAGGAACAGGACCTGATCAGGAGGGCGTGGGCGGCACCGCCGCCAAGTGTGGACGACGATCTTGCGGTGGAGCTGGCGGAGCGGATCCGGCTCGATCGCATGAAGAGCCGTGAGAGTGCAATAATCCGCGAGCTTTCCGAGGCAGAGAGAAGGCGGGACGTACAGGGGGTGGCGCGGCTTGAAGGTGAGGCCAGAGAGCTCGCGCATGCCATCGGGGATTTGGAAAGGAGAATGTCATCATCGCGCGAGTAGCTAAAGCGCCGACCAAGACGGGCGCCAGGGCCGGAAAGGCCGAGGCGAAGCCGGAGCATAAGTTCGAAGACGAGCTCATGGCGGTGGCTGAGCAGCTCATCGTCAAGGGCAAGGAGCAGGGCTACCTCACACCCGACGACATCCTCCAGGGCTTCCCCGAGATCGACGCCGAGCCTGACCAGATCTTCCGGATCTTCGCCGCGTTCAAGGAGATCGGTATCGAGGTCACGGATGGCGAGAAGGACTTCGAAGAGGTCGAGCAGATCGACGACGAGATGCTCCTGGACATCGAGATGATGGACTCGGTCTCCCTCGACGACCCGGTGCGCATGTACCTCAAGGAGATCGGGCGCGTCAGCCTGCTCACCGCCAACGATGAGGTCGAGCTCGCGCAGGCAATCGAGGCGAAGCCGCTTCACGACGCGCTGAAGGCGCTGAACGTGGTCGAGGAGATCGACAGCCGCCAGCGCTCGGTTGAGGAGATGCTCCCGGACGTCATCGAGCGGCTCGCGACTGTCAAGCGCAAAGGTCAGCAGGCGCACATCGCGCAGGAGCTGTTGGGCCTGGTGGACCTGGGCAAGCTGCAGAACCTGCTCGACGCCGCGGCGGCGGAGCGCCGGCGAGTGGCGACCAACGGGTCGGCCAAGCCGCGGGTGCGAGCCGAAGCGGTGGAGTCGTACAGGATTGCGCGGTACCGGCTGACCGAGAGGTACGAGCGCGCCTACGAGGCCAAGCAGCGGTTGACCGAGGCCAACCTGCGGTTGGTGGTGTCGATCGCCAAGAAGTACATCGGCCGCGGGATGTCATTCCTCGACCTCATCCAGGAAGGCAACATGGGCCTGATCCG
>DASXNH010000076.1:0-23762 GCA_036495195.1 Candidatus Dormiibacterota bacterium | reverse complement strand
CAGATCTTCTGGATTCGCGCGTAGGTCTCCATTCCCAGAGTCACGACGACGCTTACAAAAGCCAGCACGATCAGGCACGTGATGAACACGCCGGTCTTGCCGTTGAGGTTTGCGGCCAGGTCTTTCAAGCCCAATGTGTACGCAAGCGGCTGAAAGAACTGGACGTTCAGGATGTTGGCGTAGATCGGCGCCCAGAGAAACAAGGTGAACCACCAGCCGGTGATCGACAGGACAAAGCCGAGTCCGCCGCCGAGGATGCGGCTCTGCCACGCATAGTCGCCGCCGGTGCGCGGCATCACGCTTACCAACATGGCGTAGGTGATCTCTAGGAAGGTCGTCAAAATACCGAAGACCACAATTGCCGCCAGAAGCTGCGCGCCGGGGACCCAGTACACGAACGACATGCCGTACAGGCCGAGCGTGATCAGGTTCACCGACCAGAACGAGTAGACGAAAGCGTCGAATGACGACCAGGCTTTGACCAGCCCGGTGGCGTTGCGTAGGAACAGGCCGGGCCTCGCCGGCGTCCCCATCGTCGATTCAGCCATGTTGCTTCCTCTTACCTCCTCATCCGTTGACCAGCTGGTAGCTCTTGATGCCTTTCTTGGGATCGAGCTGGATGATCGCTCCCATGAGCATTCCCTCTTCGTATGCGCTGCCCGGATTGATCGAGAGGGTCTTGCCGATCTTGATCGCGCCCTTGCTCTCGTGGATGTGCCCATGTAGCGACAGCAGGGGTTGATGCTTCTCGATGGCTGTACGTACTGCCGTCGACCCGACCGGTCGAAGCGCGCGGCCACCGTGGAGTAGCTTCAGGTCAGCGTCGATGGCCGGCGCTTCGTCGAGGCCCGACTTGTACGGCGGGCAGTGCAGGTTGAAGATCGCGCGCGATGCGTCTGGGACCTGCTTCGCCATCGCCTCGATACGGTCGCCGAGAGCTTCCTCGGTTTCCTCACGGTGCGTGTTCCACGGCGTGTGGTTGGACCATCCCGTCGAGATCATCGTCCAGCCGTCGATGTCCACCATCCTGCCCTCGCCGAGCTCGACCAGGTCGGATCGGCGGATCACGTCATCGACCTCCATCTCATCGTCGTTGCCAGGACACACAAAACAGCGAACCCCGGTGCCGCGAAGCTTGTCTGTGGCCATGCCCATCCAGCGGTCGACGCCTTCGAGCATCACCTGCTGAAAGGTCTCGGCCCTCACCTTCTCGTCTTTGTCGAGCTCATGCAGCCGCTCGACGCTCATCTGCAGCGGGTAGTAACCCTTGCGGCGAATCTGGGCCTCGACCTCTCCAACCTGGTCGGCGCCCACCGCCTGCTGCACGCCGGCGAGGGTGAACGTGAAATGGCCGTCCTCCTGGACGATGGGAACGATGGCCTTGCCCGTCATGTCGCCGCCGCAGATGAGGACGTCCGCGTCGTAGAACTTGGCTGCGTTCAGGAACTTACGCCAGCACATCTCGGAGCCATGTAGGTCGGTGGCGAAGAAGATCTTTGGCATTCCTAGCGCTCCACCAAAACCCTGCGGATCTCCCGCTCGAAGCCGGTGACGTGACGCCTCATGCTCTCCTCGGCACGCGAGCCTTCTCCCGCCAGCACCGCCCGCAGCAGCTCGACATGCTCGGCGACAGCTTCGCGCAGCCTGACCTCCCGGTCGACGACGAGGTACCAGAGCCGCAGGCTGAGGTTGAGGTAGCGCTCGAGAGTGCTTTCGAGAAACGAGTTGCGCGCCGCTCGGTATATCTGGCGGTGGATCTGCTGGTCCAGGCGCATGAGCTCCCGCTGGTCGGCCGCCCCACCGCCTTCGAGGACCGCCAGCAGCTCCTGGATTGCCATCCGGTCCTGGCCGGCGAGGCGGGCAGCGGCGAGGCCCGCCGCGTGGGCTTCGAGCACGACCCTCACCTCAGTGATCCGGGCCAGGTCGGTGATGTTCACGTCGGTGACGAACGTGCCGCGGTGGGGAATTGATTTGACCAGGTTCTCGAGCGCCAGGCGCTGCAGCGCTTCCCGAATTGGCGTGCGCCCGATTTCGAGGTCCTCGCGCAGGCTCGCTTCATTGACGACCGAGCCGGGCGCCATGTCGAGGCACACGATCCGGTCTCTGATGCGCATATAGGCGATTTCGCTCTGCGAACGGGCCGGCTCCGAAGAGTCGATCACCGCGAGGCTGGGCACGGCGTCCCCACCGGGCGCGGTGACGCGCCCATCCAGCCGGACCTGCGAAGCCAACCCCTGACTCCTCCCCTTCGCGTCGACCGACCGATATGCGGCCGATATACGGCGGAACCGTATCACCGGCCATGGACTCAGTCAAACAAGTTCGTGGTTCCCTCCTCCCCACACGCTGGGGAGGTCGGCCTGGCCGCAGGCCCGGCCGGAAGGGCATCCGAGCTGTGATTTCCGATTGGCCTCGGTTCAGCCACGGGCCTCGGTCATCCAGCCGGCGAGGCGGTCCGAGTCCAAGACTTCCGTCGCCCGCTCCCAGCGCGCGTTGTAGTAGCGGCGAAAATCGAAATCGACGGCCGAGATCTTGGCCTGGATGGCGCCCCATAGGGTCCAGCCCACGTCCGACATCAGGGCGAACAGGTTCATCCGCGCCAGCTGCCGCGCGTCCTCGTGGCCGAAATAGGCAGCGCAGAGCGCGGCGCGCAGGTCCTGGTCGAACTCTGCCTCCTGCGCCGTGTTGCCAAGGTCGAAGCAAGGGTCGTTGTTGCCGCTGAGCTCGTAATCGACGATGCGCAGCGCGGCGCCGTCGTCGATGAAGTTCTCGCACAGGAGGTCGTTGTGACAGGGCACCGAAGGCAGCGCCCCGCTGTCAACCGCCCGTTCAACGCTCGCGATGGCGGGAAGCCTCCGGCGATAACCGTCGGGGATGGTGACACGGTGCTCATCGACGATCCGTAGGTATTCCTCGATCAGCCTGAACATATTGAAGTCCTTGAGGAACCTCGGCGCACCATGCAGCCGGCGAAATGACGCGGCCATGCGTGAGGCCATCGCTCCCGACTGCAGACTCGCGGCCGACATGGTCGCCCCCGGAATGAATTCGAGGACGAGAGCGTCGAGGACCGGGATGTGCTCAAGGACCTCCGGGCCGATGCCGGTAGTCGCCGCGGCTTTCGTGTTAAACACTTCGTTGTCGCGGTCGATCGAGAGCAGCTCCGTCGACTGCCCGGGTATCCGCATCACATAGCGCCGGCCGGCTGCCTCGACCAGGTAGTTCTCGTTGGTGAGCCCGCCGGACAGCTGCGAGACCTTGACGTCCTGGCCTCGCCACAGCGAGACGAGACCGACCGCGTCGTCGACCCGAGATTTCATTGGCGCGCGCCCTGGCGCGAGATCACGGCGTCCGATGTCACCCTCGCCGACACCAGAGTCCCGAACACCTCGACCTGGACCTGGCCGCCAGGCCCGATCTCGACGGGAAGATATGAGTAGGCGAGGTTTGTCTTGGCGGTGAACCCGTATGCGCAGCTGCGTACACGCCCGACCACACCATCGGCGCCGTGGACAGCCTCCCCGCCGTAGATCGGCAGGTATTCGTCATCGCCGACCACCAGTGTGCGCAGCCGCCTCTTGATGCCGGCTTCGCGTGCGGCCACCAGTGCATCGCGGCCGTTGAACTCGCCCTTGTCCAGCTGGACGCAGAAGCCGAGGCCGGCCTCGTACGGGTTGTCGAGAAGCGTCAGGTCGGTTCCGTAGTACCTGTAGCCCTTCTCCATGCGCAGCGAATCCAGCGCACGGTAGCCGCCCGCCCTGATCCCTAGCGGCCGGCCGGCCGACATCAGCCGGTCCCAGACCTGCACAGCCCATCCCGGCTCGACGTACAGCTCCCAGCCGAGCTCGCCGACGTAAGTGACGCGCTGCGCGAGGGCCGATGCTCCGCCGATCCGAATTGGCCGAGCCTGCATGAACGGAAACCCCTCCTCCGACACGTCGGCATCGGTCACCGTCTCCATCACATCGCGCGCATGCGGGCCCCAGAGCCCGATCACCGAAAGCTCGTCGGTGGTCTCCCTGAGCTCGACCGGCGCATCGCCGTCGCGCAACTGCAGACGCAGCCAGCCGAGGTCACTGTTGACGTAGCCGGCGCCGGTGACGACGCGGAAATGGTCGTCGGCAAGACGAGTCACCGTGACATCGGCGGCCATGCCTCCGTTCTTCTCCAGCAGCTGCGTGTAGATAACAGAGCCCACCGGCTTGTCGATGCGGTTCCCCGCGGCTCGCTCGAGGAGGGCCAGAGCCCCTCGACCGCGAACCTCGATCTTTCCGAACGACGTCATGTCGATGATGCCGACGTTCTCGCGAAAGGCCCGATGCTCCGCAGCCAGCAAATCGAAGTACGGGGGCCGCGTCCAGCCGAATCTTCGCTGGTCGGCTCCAGCGCGGCGCCACGGACGCCCCGGCTCGAGGTAATCGGCGCGCTCCCAACCGTGCTTCACGCCGAAAACCGCACCTTCATCCTGGAGTCGCTCGTGCAGCGCGCTGGTTCGCCGGGGCCTTCCCCACTCGTCGGAGTCCAGCGGGTAGCGCAGGTAGTAGTAGTAGCGATATGCCTCGCGCGCGAGCTCGGCCGCATAAGGGTGGTCGCGGTGCACAGGGCCAAAGCGCCACGGGCGATAGGGGTGGAGGTCGAGCTCAGACGAGCCGGTTGTAATGAGCTCCGCGAGCGAGCGGCCGATGCCCCCGCCGCCACCGAAGCCATTGAGCGAGAGGCCGGCCGCGAGGTAAAGCCCGCGCACGCCTGGCACCGGACCGACAAGGGGATTGGAATCGGGCGTCATGGCGTCGGGATGGCAAACCAGCTTCACGATGCCGGCCTCGCCCATGAACGGGAAGCGGCGCGCCGCGCCGGCCAGAAGCGGCTCGAATCGGGCCTCGTCGGGAGGCAGCGAGGTCCCGGCGTGATCCCAGGGCACTCCATCAATCCATCGCGCGACGGGGTTTGCCTCATAGCCGCCGAGGACGACTCCGCCGGCTTCGGATTTTCCGTATATGAGGTTGTCCGGGTCGCGAAAGCACGGCATGTCATGAGGCAGCTCGTGCCCCGGCACCGCGAGCAGGGCGGCGTGCTGGTGGTCCACCGGAGTGGAGACCATGAACGCGCCGGCCATGGCAGCGATCTGCGGTGCCCAGATACCGCCCGCGATCACGATCACTTCGCACTCGATGCGGCCGGCGTCGGTCTGCACCGCCTTCACCGAGCCTTGGTCGGTCAATTCGATCGCCGTGACTCGATGCTGCGTGAGGATGTTCGCGCCAAGCTTTCGTGCTGCTGACGCCAAGGCGTGGGTGGCGGTGTGTGGGTCCAGATGGCCGTCGCTTGGAACCCACACTGCGCCATGGAGAGAGCGCGTGGTGATCGCGGGCATGAGGCGAGCGGACTCCTCGGCCGAGATGAGCTCCACATCGAGCCCGATTCCGCGCGCGCGGCTCACGCTGCGCTGGAGTTCCTTCAGCTGGTCGCCGCTTGACGCGAAGCGAAGGCCGCCGACCCTCTCGAAAACGCCGAGCTCCTCATACAGCTGGATGCTGTAGCGGCGGAAACGCATCATGGTCGGCGACGGGTTGAACTGGGTGACCAGGCCCGCGGCGTGACAGGTCGAGCCGCTGGTCAGCTCGTCCTTTTCGACCAGTGCCGTATCAGTCCATCCCGCCTTGGCGAGGTGGTAGGCGACGCTGGCCCCGGTAATCCCGCCCCCGACGACGACTGCCCTCGCGCGGTCCATTCCCAGCAACTCTAGTCAGGAAGCGGGGCTTCCTTCGTCTCGGGAAGAAGTAAGAGAAGGAACGCACCCGCGACAGCGGCGACGCCGACGAGCTCGAGCGCACGGCCCAAACCGATCGACGCCGACAGCCGCCCGACCGCCTGAAGACCGGCCACGCTACCCACTGCCGCGGCCACACCGACTGTCGCTTCGGCCGTGGCTCGAGCCCGCGTTGGGAAAAGCTCGGCCGACCATGCGCCGAAAACCGGCGTGGATGCGCTTGCGATCGCGCTCCACAGCACGTTGCCGACCACGAAGCCGGCGATGCCGGTGGCGAAGCTGAGGCTGGTCACCACCGCCGTCGATATCGTCAACCCGATGCCTGGCCACCTGCGCCCGAATCGATCGCTCAAGTAGCCCCCCGCGAGATATGCGATTCCACCGGCAACGCCCGACGCGACGATCAAAGTGCTGATGGCGACCGGTGTCATCTGGAGCACGTCAGTGGCGAATACCGTGAACAGCAGTCCCGCCGGTTCGAGGAGGACGGCCAGCAGAGCGGTGGTCGCCGAAAGCACCAGGATCCGCCGGCGCCACGGCCCCCCCATCAGGAGCCGCAGCGCGGAGCCACTCGGCCGGACCTTCGACCACGTTCGGCCTTCCGGCAACCGAAGCCAAATCGCGGGAGCGGCGACAAATCCCACGGCGCCGACAAGAAACAGCCAGCGCCAGTGGGGCGCGAGCAGGGGGTAGCTGACCACGGTGATGCCGGCACCCAACCCGGCAAGCAGGGCCAGAACGCTCACCGCCTGGCCCCGACTGCCAGGGGGCGCCTCCTCGACGATCAGGGCGGTGGCCACGCCACCGACCATTGCCTCGAAGCAGACCGCGACGAGGCGAATGAGGGAGAGCGCGGTCAGGGATGGCGCGAAGGCGCTCGCGAAATTCGCCATCGAGAACCCGGCGACTCCGATCGCGATCAGCCGCCTGCGTCCAAATCGGTCGGCCAGCGTCGCCAAGGGCAGCGCGCCCAGCGAGCCAAGCGCGAGCACCGAGCCGAGATTGGACAGCCCTGGAATCTGCGCATGGAAGTCAGAAGCGATTGCGGGCAGTGCCAGAACCAGCACCGAGCCGTCGAACGCGGTGAGCACCACGGCGAGCCCCGCCCATACCAGCGTCCGCCGTTGCAAATCGTCGAGTTTCATCACCCGCATGTATATTCGGCTGGCTGATGGCACCCGTGGTGAGCGTCGAGGCGCTCCGCAAGCGGTACCGGCGCCGCGATCCGTGGGCCGTGGACGGCGTCACGTTCGCGCTCGAGCCCGGCCAGGCGTTCGGCTTGCTCGGTCCGAACGGTTCTGGCAAGACCAGCGTGGTGAAGATGATCGCCGGCCTGCTGCGGCCCGACGGCGGCAGCATCTCCCTGTTCGGATCAAAGCCCGGCGATCCCGCCGCCCGAGCGCAGCTGGGGTTCGCGCCGGAGGATCCTGACTTTCCAAAGTTCCTGCGCGCGCGCGAGGTGCTCGACTACTTCGCGAGCCTGCTGGGCCTCGACGAGGACGACCGGAAGAGGCGAATCCCCGAGACTCTCGCGTTCGCGGGACTTGACCAGGAGAAGCGCCACGTTCGCCAGTTCTCCAAGGGCATGAAGCAACGCCTCGGCATCGCGCAAGCGATCCTCGGGCGGCCCAAGCTGCTGATCCTGGACGAGCCGACCGCCGACCTCGACCCCCTCGGCCGCCGCGACGTTCGCGCGCTGATCGAGTCGCTGAAGGCGAGTGGGGTGGCCATCCTTCTCAACAGCCACCTTCTCAGCGAGGTTGAGCTGGTCTGCGACACGGTTGCGATTCTCGCCAAGGGCCACGTGTTGAAAGAAGGCACGATGGCCGAGGTCGTCCCGGAAGGCCGCAATCTCGAAGACGTGTTCGTCGAGCTGGTGCAGGCCTCCTCACCGCCCAAACAAGACAACCTACCGTCCTTCATCACTGACAAGGAGGACCAGTGAAGGGGACGCTGGCGGTCGCACGCTACACGCTGCTCGATCTATCGCGCCGCCGCATCCTGCTCGTGTTCTTCATCATCGGCGCCCTCGGGATCGCCATCATCGGCACCGGCCTCAAAGTGTTCAGCTCGACTTTTTCGAGCGGCACCAGCTTCGGGCCTCCAGGAACAGTTTCCGATCCTGCGAAGGTAAACCGCTTTCTCGAGCTCATGTTCGTGACCGACCTGGTCGGCGCGCTCGGATTGTTCGCTCTGCTCATCGCATTCGGCATCGGGATGACCGCGATCTATCACGATTTGGAATCCGGTGCGGCGGTCGCCATCTTCTCAAAGCCGGTCGCGCGCCTCGCATTCACCGTCGGTAAGGTCGCGGCGGCGCTGGCGGCGATGATCGTGATCGTCGGCCTGCTCAGCATTGAAGCCATCCTGTTCGGTCTGCTGTTCGGTGGAGGACTGGAGCACACCCTGGCGGTGGAGGCGGTTGCCCAGGTGGCCAATGCGCTGACCCTGATGCTGATTGTGCTGGCGCTCAGCACGTGGATGAACAACATTGTGGCCGCGATCGTCGCGTTTATCTACAACGCGGTAGGGGGAGTCGTGGTCGCGCTTCACTCGCAGCTGGCCTCAGGCGTCCTGGGCGACAACTCGTTCCTCAAAGGCCTGATCAACGTCGTTTACTGGCTCGTTCCTCACCAGCTCACCAGCGATGCCCCCCGCGAGCTGGTCAAAGCCGAGCTCGAGCTGTTCTCAACCTCCGGCCAGACGACGGCCGACCTTACCCAAGCGCTGGCAGCCGTCCCCGGGCCATCGGGCGCCACCGACATCATCTGGTGGGCGGTCGTCGTCGCGGTGATGGCGACCCTGGTATACGTCGCAGTCCGCCGCCGGCAGGTCTGAGGGGCCAATTCCAATCCCTCAGGCGCATTAGCCCACAGGAGAGGGTTCCGCGGGGAAGGACCTGCGTCCTCACCCGCGCCCGTCGTCACCCGCGCCCTTCAGACGAGCTTCAGCTTTCTGAGGACGTAAGGACCGGGGCCGAGGAAACCGCAGGTGGCCGCGATGTGCGCGATCGACACCCCGATGAGCGACGCCGGGCCGGGCAGAAGCCAGAACGCCAGTCCCAGCGGCACCCCCACCAGCGCCGTCGTGAGGGTATCGATCCAGGGCCACCCCAGCCGGTGATAGAAGACGTACGCCGCCGTGCCAATGACGAAGCCGGCGGGTGATCCGAGGGCAGCGCCCAGGCCGCCCTGGACCAGCCCTCTGAAGAAAGCCTCCTCGACCGGCCCGTTCAGTGCATAGAAACCGGCCTCAAACCATGCATCCCCACCACTTGCGGGCACGCTCAAGGCGCCTCGTCGCCTGGTCAGCCACAGCTGGGCGAACATGGCCGCGACGAACATGATCGGCGCCGCCACCAGGCCAAAGGCCAGCTGGCCCACAATCCGCCCCGGCGCCACGCCCAACCACGTCGGGCGTGATGCAAGGACGTAGACGGCTGCGACCACCATGGCGAAAGGCAGGATCCGGATCAGCAGGTCCGGCCGCATCCAGGCCCAGGTGTCTGGAATACGGGTGAGCACAAGCCGCGTTGGAGCTTTAGAGATCATGTCAACCGTAAAACCAATCGTGAACCCCAGCGCGGTCCGACAGCTCGACGTCTTCTACGACTATCTCTGTCCCTTCGTATACAGGGCCTCGGTTCTCCTCGAGAACGTGAAGGACTCAGGCGAAAGACCGATTAACCTCAATTGGCGGTATTTCTCGCTCAGCCAGGTCAATTCAAAGGTCGGGGGATACACCGTCTGGGACGCTGCCGACTCCGAGGCGCGCGGCCGCCTCGCCTTCAAAGCTGCAGAAGCCGCACGCCGGCAAGATGCCTTCGACAATTTCCATATGGCTTTGCTGCGAGCGCGTCACGAGCACGGCGCAGACATTGACGAAGTCGGTGTCATCGAGCAGATTGCTGAAGATTCGGGATTGGACCTCGAACGTTTCCGCAAGGACATGGCCGATTCTCAGATCGCGTCGGCGCTCGAGCGAGACCACCGGTCCGCTGTTGAGGACCACGGCGTCTTCGGCACCCCGACCTTTGTATGCGGGGCGGGTGCGGCCTACGTGCGCCTTTCCGAGCCGCCTGCTGCTTCGGATTCGGTGGCCATATTCGACCGAATCATCTCGATCGTGGCCGAGGAGCCCCGCATCCTGGAGATCAAGCGCCCCGTAAAACCCTCACCGGACTAGGGTCAACGGTCGGGTAAACATTGGCCCCTAGTGGTTTCCATAGTGGGGCCAAGGGATGAGCACTCGATGGTTTGGCACGCAGCCCGAGCTGAAGCACGTCAGCTCACGCCCGATTGAATCCTCGAGATACGGAGATCGGGGACCGATGGAGGCGAGTGGGCAGCCACGCGTTCGCAAGGAGGAGGCTTTCTGGCGCTCCTGGCTGGCGACGGGGGCGCGGCGAGTGCCGATCGACCGCCGGCGTGCCCGAGGAGCCGAATCGCAGCTCAAGAAGATCCTCGTCGGCGCGCCGTCCGGCGCTGTCGATTTCTCGAGCGCGATGGCTCGCCAGGCGGTGGACGAAGCGCTCCACTCGCTGCCACCACAGCACAAGCAGGTGGTCAAGCTCGCCTACTTTGCCGGGCTTACCAATCGTGAGATCGCCAAGGAGCTCAGCGTCAACGTAAGCGAGGTTCGGCGGGTGCTCCGGGTCAGCCTGGCCACCGTCGGCGCGCATTTCGAACGGGGCCGCGAGAAGGGCCGCCGAGCGATCCAGGACCTGCTGATGCTGCCCTGGTGGCAGAAGTTCGGTGACGGCGCCCAGAAAGCGCCGTGGCCGGCACTGGACCACGTGATTCAGACCGGAATCGTCGCCGTCATGACGGCGGCCGCCGTGGCGTTGCTCGCGACTCATCAAGCGCCGGCGCCCGCCGGTCATACCCACAAACCGCCACATGCGGGAGCCATCGGAGCTGCCGGATCACACCTTCAGTCGCATGAGGCGACCCTGGTGGCAGCGGCGGCTCCGATGTCCGCACCTGCGGGCGTCATACGTGCCGGGAGTCACCCGGTCTCGTCACCGGCATTGCTCGTGACGGTGAACGCTCCCGGGCCGCTTGCGGTCAGCGTCTCAGTGCCATCGATCACGGCGAAGTTGCGAGCCCCGGGCCCGCCTCAGCTCCCGTTGGGCGCGTAGACAGCGACTCCGTTCACCGTCGCCGTGAGGTGATAGCCGGCAGCGACGAATCGTGCGAGCACTGGGTAGTGGCTCATCGGGTACTTCGAAAAGTCGCTCCAGTTCGCCGAAGCGGAGGTGTCAAGAATCAGCGCCGGCGGGTGCCTCGTCAGGTCCTCTTGCAGTGCCGGCCACACAGCCGCGGACGTGTCCCAATTGTTGGGTGGCAGCGCAGACCCGCGGGCGAAACCTCGCAGGAAACCGGGAAAGCGGGCCGCCATGATCCGGTCAGATTCGACGTAGAGAGCGGGCCAGTCGCCCCAAACGAAGACGCGGTCTTGGGGACGGGTGTGGCTGCGGATGTACGACGCGACAGTTTCATGCGCGGGCGGCGGCGCCTTGAAGTCATACGTGAGCGGATCGGCGACCACGTCGAACGCCCACCAGCCGGCCATCGGCAGGGCGAGACCGGCGATCGCCACCACCGTCACCAAACGCCTGTGCGACGTGTTGAGCGCCCTGTCGAAGGCAAATCCGGCGAGGAGCGCGAGTGGGCCCATCACCTGGATGAAGTAGTGCCATGACAGATGGCCGCCGGCAAACGATCCGGGTATCGAGATCGCCAGCCACGCCACGATGAGCTGCGCGCCGGGCGGCAAAGTCTTCCACCTCCATGCAAACGCGATGGCCGCCACCCAGACCACAACTGCCGTGAGCACAAACGGAAGCACGCTGTCCCAAGCCCGCATCCAGACAAGGGCGGGCGTCCAGTTGAGGGCTGCGTACCCGTACAGCGTCTGGATCGACCAGGCCCAGAATCCCGGCAGCGATCCGGTGGCTGCCAGCAATGCCGCCCCGCCCAGCAGAGCACCGGCCAAACCACCTCCAAAAAGCGCCAACGCGTGTAACCGCTTGGGCGGCGGCTCCATTAGGACTACTGCAACAGGCACCAACAGCAGGTTGATCGCGGCCACCTGGCGGAAGGCTCCGGCCGCCACCAGCAGCGCCCCGGCCCACAGCCACCGGTGCCTCAGCATTAAAAGGAAAGAGGCGGTGAGAGGCAGCATCATGAAGATCTCGGTGTTCGCGGCCAGGAGCCTGGGGTTGCCGACCGCTGTGAGGATTCCGTAGATGAGGGCTGCGAGCAGGCCGGCACGCACCCCGTACAGCGATCGGCCGATGCTGAAAAGGAGCCAGCCGGTCGCCAGCGTGACAATGAGGGCGACGGCATGAATCACGGTCATCTGATAGTTCCCAGCCAGGTGGAACGTGGCGGCATAGACCCAGAAGATGCCCGGCGGCTTGTTGTCGACACCGCCGTCGGCGTACAGCCGACCGCCGAGATTCATGAGCGCCGCGATCGACCCGTAGATCGCTTCGTCACCGTCCAGCAGTTGGTGAAAGAAGGCGGGAAAGTGCGCAAGGATCACGATCGCCGCCACTGCCGCTCCCCCCACGCGAGGGCCGAATTGGCGGGCTGCCGGCATCAACGCCATGGCGTCCGACTATATGCGCGCGGTACCGTCGAGTGGTGAGCAGAGCGAGGCGCCTACTACCACCGCTTGCCCTGGTGGCAGCTCTGATCGCGATTCTCGCCAACTTCCTCAATCGGCACGAGCCGCCTGGCATCGATTACCACACCTACAAGGCCGCAGCGGTAGTCGGGCTGACGCAAGGGTGGTCCTATATCTACGACCAGGCTGTGGTTGCGGTGGCGCAGATCCAGCTGGACCCCGGCGAGGTGGCCCAACCCTTCCTGAGCCCGCCGACGGTGGCCTGGCTGGTGGCGCCCCTCGTGCCGCTTCCCTATGCCATCTCGTATTACCTCTGGGCGGCCCTGATGCTCGCCGCCTATGTCGCTGCGATTGCCTGGGCAACCCCAAGCCGCGGGCTTGTCCGCTGGATCTTGGTCGCGGCAGCCGTCTCTCCGTGGTGGGTTTTGGAAGGTGTCCGGGTCGGGCAGGTCGTGCCGCTCGTGGCGGCAGGCATGGCGATCTCATGGCGACTCCTCAGAGAGAATCGAAATGTCGCCGCAGGCCTTGCCCTGTCTTTGCTGCTGCTGAAGCCGAACACCGCTTTCCTCGTCCCGTTTGCCGTGCTTGCGGCGGGTCGAGTTCGAGCCTTCGCTGCGTTGGCCGTGGTGGGAGCCGTCCTGGCGGCGGCCGCTTTGTTGACGGTGGGAACGGATGGCGCATTCGACTACTGGAGCCAGCTCACAGGTTCATTGCCGACCGGCGCCGACGCGTTGACGCTCGAACGTGCGCTGGGATTTCGTGGCCCCGCCATCACTGCGTTGCGGGTCGTCATCGTGGTGGCCGTTCTCATTGCGGCTTTTCGACTGCGCCGCTCACCCGGGCTGGTCATCGTGGCGGGCATTCTCGGCTCATTGATAGCCGTCCCCTATCTGCACGCATCCGACCTCTGCCTGCTGGCCGTTGCCGCGGTGATCGTGTGGGAGGAGCGGCCGGTTTTGGGCTGGCGTGCGCCGATCGCCGCGGGCTGGCTGCTGACCGGTCCTTACGTGGGCCTCGTCAGGTTCGGTCTCCCGCTGCAGAGGTGGCCTCTCGTCGAGCTCGCATTCCTGGTGGGAATGTGCGTGATCGCATGGCGAGTCAAGTATTCACGGCCTCCCGATAGAGTTGCGGAGCCAGATGGATTACCAGCCTGAACCAGACCGATACTCCCGGATCAGCTATCGCCGCAGCGGGCGAAGCGGCATCAAACTTCCCGAGATCTCGCTTGGGTTATGGCAGAACTTCGGCTATACGCGCCCGCTCGAGGTGAGCCGCGCGATAGTGCTGCGCGCCTTCGACATGGGCATCACTCACTTCGATCTGGCCAACAACTACGGGCCGCCTTATGGCTCGGCCGAGGAGACATTCGGCCGGATCATGGCCGCGGACCTCGCGCCATATCGCGATGAGCTGATCATCTCGACCAAAGCCGGTTGGGACATGTGGCCTGGGCCGTACGGCGACGGCGGCTCACGCAAATATTTGCTCGCGAGCCTCGACCAGAGCTTGAGGCGGATGGGGCTGGATTACGTCGATATTTTTTACTCGCATCGCTTCGACCCCGACACCGAGCTCGAGGAGACGATGGGGGCGCTGGCCTCCGCGGTTCGGCAGGGCAAGGCGCTTTATGCGGGCATTTCGTCGTACACGAGCGCCCAGACGAAGAGGGCCGCCGCAATCCTTCGTTCCATGGGCACGCCTCTCCTGATCCATCAGCCCTCCTACAGCATGCTGAACCGCTGGATCGAGGACGACGGGTTGCTCGACGTGCTCGATGCCGAGGGAGCCGGCTGCATTGTCTTTTCGCCCCTCGCCCAGGGCGTGCTCTCCGGCAAATATCTCGATGGCATACCAGAAGGGTCTCGCGCCATGCACTCTCGATACCTGTCGCCTCAGCAGATCACCCCCGAGACGCTGGCCAAGGTGCGGGCATTGAGCGCGATCGCGCAGAGAAGGGGCCAGCCCCTGGCGCAGATGGCACTGGCTTGGACCCTTCGCGACCGACGCGTCACCGCAGCCGTCATCGGGGTCAGCAGCATCGCCCAGCTCGAGGAGAATCGAGCGGCTCTGGATGGCTCTGAGTTCTCGGCCGGCGAGTTGGCGGAGATCGATCAGGCTCTGAAGTCTTAACCGGCACGCCTGACCCGGAAACCGATCCACCGGCATAATCAGATCGCCCGCCCCTTGATCAAGGGGAAATATTTGCCACTGGACATTCACGACATCGACGGCCCGCTCCGCGTGCTCGCTGGACCGGGCACCGGGAAGACGCACGCCCTCGTCGACCTGTACGAGCAGGCCGTCCGCGACCGGGTGGCGGATCGAGGTCAGATCCTGGTCTTGACGTTCTCCAACGGCGCCGCCGCGGAAATCGCGCGGCGCATCGACCGGCGCCTGAACGACGACTACGGGGAAGCGTGGATCTCGACCTTTCACAGCTTCTGCTCGAGGCTCCTTCGCGAGCATTCGCCTGACCCGGAGCGCCTGCTGCTCAACGGCTTCCAGGAGTCGATCGTCATGCGCAAGGTGCTGGCGGAGATGGATCCTGACGTGCTGCGTGGGTTGGCCGGCGTCCAGCGTTCGGACGCATTCGCGAGCGACGTGCTGACATTCGTTGCCCTCATGAAGCAGAACCTGGTCCACCCGTCAGCGTTGCTGCTCGCGGCCGAAGCGAGCGCCAGCGAACGGCTGCGTACGCTCGCCGGCGCTTACCAGGCGTACCAGGAGCGAATGCATCGCGGACGGATGGTCGACTTCCGAGATCTCATCACCGGCGCCATCGAGCTGCTGCAATCGAATCCCAGGCTGCGCGAGCAGATGAGCGCCCACTTCCGGTTGATCCTCGTCGATGAGTTCCAGGACGTGGACCCCGCGCAGTTCGAGCTGCTGCAGCTTCTCGCCCCACCGGCGTCACGACCGCGACTTGTGGTTGTGGGAGATCCGGACCAGTCGATCTACGGATTTCGAGGCACGGTCCCGCGGCTGCTCACCGACGACTTCGGGAAGGTCTACGGCGGCGCGACGCACAGGCTCGACGATTGCCACCGCTGTTCGCAGGAGGCGCTGGATTCCGGCGAAAGGCTCCTCGCCGCGACGCAGCCCGGCCGCCCACCGCGCACCCTGCGCGCGGCCAACCCGCCGCGCTCGCCCGCGGTCGTTGTAGCGCGTGAGGGGAATGCGGTCGACGAGGCGTTCTTCTGCGCCCGTGAGATCAAGCGCCTGCATGCGGAGTCGGACGACCTGCGGCTGAGCGACTTTGCCATCGTGTTGCGCAGCACTACCTGGCTGGGAGGTCCATTCGAAGAAGCGTTGCGAGCTCTTGGCCTTCCCTACGAGGTTCGGGGCTCTGGCGCGACGGCGCGCAACGAGGTCGTCAGGTTCCTCGTCGGCTATCTCGAATCGCTTCGCAACCCGCACGACCCTGACGCTTTCGAAGGCGCCCTTGCCTCGACTCTCGGAGGCGTCGGAGCGCGCACCCTGAGCCGGCTTCGCGCCCACGCGCGCGAGCAGGGCCGTCCGCTGACACGTGTGGTGCGCCGGCTCATGTTCTTGCTTGCGGCACGAGATGCCGTGCGCTATCCGCTGCCCTGGGGAGGTGACCCACCTACCGAGGTTTCTTCAGAGCCCGACTACCTCGCCTTTCTATCCGAGGAGGAGCTCGACGGGCTCCACGCCGCGATGGTCGCGCGTCATCGCCTCCTCGGTCGGGTTACGGGGTTGCCGCTGACCAGCCTTGCCTACTCGATTCTCATCGAGGACGGCGCGATGCGTCGCCTCCTCGATCTCGACCTGGCGCCAGAGCAGCGAGCCGAAGCCATCGGCGACCTCCGCGCTGCCATCGGAGGCCTCGAGGCCATCGAGACGGTTCACGAAAGACTCCACGGAACGCCGCCGCTGCTCACCGATGTGTCGGGCTCGCTCGATGCGCTTCTGAGTGGCGCTGCGGATGACACCGAAACTCCCGCCCAGGAATCACGCGCGAGTCGTGACGCCGTCCAGGTGCTCACCGTTCATCAGGCCAAAGGCCTCGAGTTCGAGGTCGTTTTCTGTTCCGGGTTCGCGCACGGCCTCTTTCCGCTCGCCGCGCGGCCGCACCCGCTGCTGGATGTAGAGGACCGCACTTGGCTCGAGCGCTACAAGGTCGGATTCATGCCGTCGTGGCCTTCTGATCCAGATGGTCATCTGGCGGAGGAGGCGCGCCTCGCGTTCGTCGCCATGACGCGTGCCAAGCGACGCCTTTACATCACCTTCGCCGCCGCCTACCTGCGGCAAGCCGGGCCTTCTGTTTTTCTTGGATTGGCACAGCCGGAGGCGGAGTCTCGTGAGCTCACGCGCGCATCGGGCAGGCTGGCGCCGCGCGATGTTCTGCTCGCGCGCGAGGCCGAGGTGCTGATTGCGTCGCACCCGGATGCGTTGAACGGCAGCGCCGGCAGGGCATTGGCGCTGGGTCTCGACGTCACCTTTCTCACCGATCGCGAGTCGGGTGAACCTTTCGAGCCGTATGGCGGGGACAAGAATCCGACGCATGTCGAGATCGGCCATTTCAGCCCGACGACGCTCAACGACTATCTCAAGTGCCCACGCCTCTACTGGTACAACCACCATCCCGGCCTCGTGGACGAGCCGCGATCTGTGGCGATGGAGCGTGGTGGGTTTCTCCACGAGGTGCTCGAGGAGTTCCATCGACACGAGTCCGAATGGCGGCCGCTCGCCTCCGAGCTGCAGCGTGAATGGCTCGAGGCGTCGTTGGTGAAGCATCTCGAGCCGTACCTGTCGCGGATGGAAGGCGTGCTCGATCGCAAGCGCGAGGAGATGCAGGTCCGCGCCGTTCTCGGCAACTACATCAAGTTCGTCACCGGCCTCCAGGTGATTCGGCGGTTGCGAACGCTCGACGTCGAGCGCCGGTTCCACCTCGAGCTCGATGGCGTGGAGATCGTTGGCAAGATCGACAGGGTGAATGACGTCGGCGATGGCCAGGTTGAGGTGGTCGACTACAAAACGGGCTCCGGCAAACCGATGCGATACGCGTATGAGCAGTACTTCGGGCCGGACATGTCCGATGTGCAGCTCGCGCTTTACTACCTGGCCTGCCGTTATGGGGTTGACGATGAAGGCAAAGCCCTTGGCTTTCAGCCGCGATTCCTGTCCCTCTGGTACCCGAAGGACTGGGTCTGGAGGGACATGCGCCAGGACATCTTTGCCGTCGGCGAGCCGGCGGGACTCAAGGAGTATCGCGAGAAGGCGCTGACCTCTGAGGACCTCGACCGGAGCCGGGCGGTGGTCATGCAGGCGATCGCAGGCATCAAGGGCGGCCACTTCGAGCCCGGACCGCGAGAGCTGGCCGGCACCTGTGTAACCCGCTTCGGCAGCTGCCCGCACGCAGCGATCTGCCCGTATGGAGGCGCGCCACCGGAATGACGCTGAGCCCAGAGCAGAAGGCCGCGGCTCATGCCGGCCCTGACGGGGCGTTCCTGATTGCCGCCGGCCCTGGCACCGGCAAGACTTTCACGGCCACCGAACGTTTCTGCTGGCTGGTCGAGCAGGGAGTGGCGCCCGACCGGATCCTCACCGTGACCTTCAACGACCGTGCGGCGGAAGAGCTGCGCCAGCGCATCACACGTGAACTGGGCGAGAGGCGACCACAGCTTGGTCTCGAGGTTCTCGACGCCGCCTGGATCGGAACGTTTCACGGCACCTGCGCGCGGCTGCTCGATGAGTTCGCGTACCTGGTCGGAGCGCCGCGCGAGCTTAGAGTGCTGGATGAGACCGGTCAGCGACTGTTCGAGCAGCGGCTGGTGGCGCGCCTTCGAAGCGGCACCGCGGCCCCACTGGATCCGGACTCGTTCACGGCGCTTTCGGTGGACGATCTCGACGACCTGCTGCGCTCGGGTCTCCGGTTCCTGCTGAAGCTGAAGGGCCGGGGGATCAGCCCTGAAGGATTCCGTTCCCGCGCTGTTGAGCTGCATGCCCGGCACTGGGATGCGTCGTTCGATGGCGCGTCCGGCAGCGATGCGGCGCATGCCGAGCTCGAGGCGATTGAGGTCCTGCACCTCGTCTACAAGACCTACGAGGATGCGCTGCGCGCCGAGAACCTTCGCGATTTCGACGATCTCATCCTCGAGGTGATCGATGCGCTCGGGCGGGTGCCGGAGTTTCGGCGAAGGTGTCGCGAGCGATTCCGCTACCTCCTGGTCGATGAGTTCCAGGACACGAACCGCATTCAGCTTGACCTGATCAGGCTGCTCGCCGCCGATGGATTTCGCAACGTGTCGGCGGTCGGGGATGCCAAGCAATCGATCTACGGCTGGCGCGATGCGGAGATCGAGAACATCCGCACGCGTTTCACCGGGCGGCGCCTGCCGCTGACCCACAATCGCCGGTCGTACCAGGAGATTCTCGACTGCGCGACCGACTTCATCCGCCGCGATCCGGATTTCGCCACAGAGCCAGACCTGGTCGCCACCCGCGGATCTGGTGAGCGTCCGGTGACGGTGATGATGGCGCCCGACTCGCGAACTGAAGCCCGGTCGGTGGCGGAGACGATTCGCCGCTTGAACGTGGGCGGCCGAGCCTTCTCCGACATCGCGATACTCGCTCACTCGATCCGCATGCTCCCGCGCGAGTTCGAGGATGAGCTCCGCCGCCAGGGTATCCCCTACCTCACCAGCGGCGGCTCGGGTTTTTTCGACCGCCAGGAGATCAAGGACGTCCTCGCGCTCCTCAGGCTCACTGAAAACCCGATGGACGACGGCGCGTTGGTGAGGGTGCTCCAGGGGCCGATCGTCCGGCTTCCAGATAAAGGTATGTACCGCCTCGCGTCGCGGCGGTTCGGCCGCAGCGGCATGCGCCTGCGGGATTGTTTTGAGCAGTCGGCGCGCGAGGGCTTTCCTGAGATGGACTCGAAGGTGGCGGCGCAGGCCGTGCGGTTGGTTGAGCTCACGGATCGACTCGGCGGCCTTCGTGACGCCCTGACCGTAGCCGACATCCTCAACCGGTTGCTCGAAGAAACCGGATACCTCCGCTGGGCCGAGCTTCGCGCTCAGCGGGATGGTAGCCCCCGGGCGCTGCTCAACCTGCGCAAGGTGTTTCAGCTGGCGTCGCGCTTCGAGCGCGACCTCGCGCTCGCAGGCATCGGCGATTTCGTAAGGCACCTCGACCAGGTCATCGATGCCGAGCTGCCGGTGGGCGAGGCGGCGGAGGAATCGGCAACCACCGATGCGGTTTCGCTGCTGACGGTCCATTCGGCCAAGGGCCTGGAGTTTCCCGTCGTCTTCCTGGTCAACCTGCGGCCGCCGCGACCTCGCGACACAGAACGCCTCTTCTTCGACCCCGACAACCTGGGCTTCGTGATGAAGAACTGGCGAGGCGACAAGCATCCCCACTTCAAGGAGACATCGCCCGGTGCTCCTGCCGTCGCGCTGGCGATGGGCGAGCGAAGGCGCATCGTCTACGTCGGCATCACGCGAACCAAGGATGCCCTGTACGTCACCGCCACTCGGGAGGAGCAGACTCCGCGCGACGTCGACCTTGGTGCCAATGGCGAGGTCGACCATTTCGCCGAGATCCTCAGCTGGGCGTTTGCGCACCCCGAATCCGCGACCGTCGTGGAGGCGGAGCAGCTCGAGTTGCCTGTGATACGCGTGGCTGACGGATCCGGAGCGGACGGCCCCGCCGTCGTGGAGGCGGTGCTCGAGAGGTGGCAGCACATCCGCCCACGCGAGGATGCGGTCCGGCCTCGAGCCGACCCCGGCATTGACCTGAGCTTCTCGCAGCTCAACGACTTCGAGGTCTGCCCGGTCCGCTATCGATTCCGACAGGTCTGGCGCGTGCCAGCTCCGCCCGACGAGATGCTGCCGGCATTCGTGCGGGCGTCCGGATCGAGCGAGCTCGGTGCGTCGGTCCATGCCGCGCTTGCCGCCTGGCATGTCAGCGGGGGCGACCTCCTCGGCATCTACCGCGGCCCGGATGCCGGAAGAGAGATGCTGGCGCGCTACCTCTCACACCCTCTGGCCGCCGCGCCAACGCTTGGCGTGGAGCTCGAGTTCAACCTTCGCCTCGGACAGGCAAGGGTCAGGGGATTCGTCGATCGGGTTTGCCAGGTCGACGGCCAGGCGACCCTCATCGACTACAAGACCAACGCGACACTCGATGCCCGACAGATTGAGGCGTACTCGATGCAGCTCCGGCTATATGCATTGGCGGCCAGCCGAGGGCTGCTTCCCGGAGGTCGGGCGCCAGCACTGATTCTTTTCGATCTCCGCCGCGGACAGGTGATCCATGTCAGGCCTGACCATCAGGCTGTGGAGTCAAGGATCGCCGCCGCCACCACCCGCATCGTGGCCGGCGACTTCGCCCTTGGCCCCGAGCATTCAGAACGGCCATGCCAGGTGTGCGCCTTCAAGGCGATCTGTACCGATGCGCTCGTAGCGGTTCCAACCAAGCTCCTGTGACGGCCGCGGCGCCGCTTCGGGAGCGATATTTCGAACGCCGCCAGATCAAGGAGGCGATCGCTTTTGCCGAAGCGGGTGGCATTGCGGTCCACCGCAACTTCGACCACTATCACGGCTCGATGATCCGCGGCATGATGCGCGAGCGCCCGTTCCTGCACATCATCGGATTGCGCCCCGTGCTCGAACAGTGGGGTCGCCAGCACGGTTTGCGGCCGGAGTGGATCCAGCCGGAGAAGCGCAGGAAGGTCGCACACTACGACGTATTCGGACCACCCGCCGCTGATCTCATCCGCCGCTTGTCGACCGCTCCTTGACACCACTTGACGCAATGCGTTATAATGCTTTGCGTCAATCAAGTACAAGGAGAAAAAAGAGATGACGGCAGAGCTCGACCAGATCGCAGATACGGCCGGTGAGACGGCCACCACCGTCGCCGAGGTTGCTTTCGGCGCCGCCCAGACGGTTCGTGAAGTCGCGTCAGACCCTATGGGGACTGCGCGCAAGCAGGTGAAGGGACTCAAGCGCAAGGGTACGCCCGCCGCGCGCAAGGTCAACCGTCGCTTCAATGCCCGGCTGAACGCCGCAACGGCGCCGGCCAAAGACGTTGCCAAGAACATCAACGCACGTCTTTCGACGGCCGCCAAGATGGCCGGCGACCTCATGCCTGAGCACATCACGCTGCTCGGCGTCGAGGTGAATGGCAAGCTGCCGGAGAAGGTCGTCATCAAGGGCTTTGAGCTCGTGAAGCTTCAGGCCCGACGCCGCGACGTCGTTGGCGGTGTCGCCAAGCGCGCGCTGCGAGTCTTCAACGGCTCGTTCAAAACCATCGCCAAGACCGCGAGCCGGCTCGAGTACGCGACCGAGCTCCGTCACGCGCCGACGGCCAAGAAGTCGGTTGCGACCAAAGCTACGACCAGGACAAGGACCAAGACCACGGCCAGGACCCGCCGCACCCGCCGCACCGTCGCCCGCCGCCGCGCGGCTTAAACAACACCGAAGTATCAAAGGGCGCCACGGTGGCGCCCTTTTTTCATATTGGGCGCCAGCCTGGCAGGTTGATTGGGGTTCCCGGCCATGACTTGGTTTCACAGGCACCGTGTCGCGTTGAGAAACCATTTCGTAATTAATCAAATCCCGGGAAGGAAGGCAGACGCGCGCGAAGCGCCCGAAGATCCGCCGTTCAGGTAGATTGCCGACCGTGAGCGTCGTCTGCACCGGATCGATTGCGTATGACTACATCCTCAGCTTCAAGGGGCATTTCAAAGACCACATCCTCGCCGACAAGACGCACATCCTCAACCTGAGCTTCCTGGTCGACGATCTGCGCAAGCATCGCGGCGGCGTCGCCGGAAACTACGCGTACAACCTCACCCTGCTCGGCTACTCGGCTGCAGTGCTGGCCACCGCCGGTTCCGATGCGGCCGAATATCGCGATTGGCTGGTGGCGCGGGGTGTCGACTGTCACGGCCTGCGACTCCTTGAAGGTGAGATCACCGCGACTGGCTTCACCACGACGGACCTGGACGCCAACCAGCTGACCGGCTACTACGGTGGCGCCATGGGGCGGGCGGCAATGCTCGGGGTGGATGACGCCCCTCCAGGCGCAGAGGCGTTGATCGTTGGGCCGAATGAACCCGCCGCGATGATGCGGCTCGTAAGAGAGTGCCGCGAGAAGGGGCTGCCATTCGTGTTCGATCCGGCCCACCAGCTGCCGAGGCTCTCCGCGGAGGACGTCACCGAAGGCGCGCGAGGCGCGTGGATCCTCATCGGAAATGACTACGAGCTCGAGCTGATCATGCAGCGCACGGGTCGCACGATAGATGGGCTGAGGGAGCTGGCAGAGATCGTGGTGACCACGCTCGGACGTGAGGGCTCGCGGATTGCAACGAGCGCGGGCGTCGTCGACATTCCAGCCGTAGCGGCGCGGCGCGAGTCAGATCCGACTGGCGCCGGCGACGCGTACCGCTCAGGTCTGGTGGCCGGTTTGCTGCGCGGGCTCACGATCGAACAGGCGGGCAGGGTTGCCTCCCTGGCTGCGACGTACGCCATCGAGCAGGTGGGCACTGTCGAGCACGAATACACTTTCGCGGAGTTCTCTCAGCGGTACCGAGAAGCATTCGGGTCCGCGCTCCCGACGAAATTCTCCTCCTAGCTGAACTTCCTGCTCTCTTCTCGTCGATAGGCCCATATGGCGATCACGAAGAAGAGCACGCCGTAGGCGATCAGGTAAAGCCAGTCCGCGGTCACACTCTCATCGGTGGGCGCGCCAATTGCATCCCAGCCGAGCTGGCCGAAGAAGTGAAGTGGCAGGTACGGGGCGATGCTCTGGATGAAGCTCGGCAGCAGCTGTTTCGGGAAGAAGAGCCCCGACGCGAAAGCGGTCGGCAGGTAGATGAGGTTGATCACCGCCACCGCCGAGTTGGGCCCGGACAGGTAGCCGATGGCGAAGCCGAGAGCGATGAACGGGATCGCGCCGAGCAGCACCCGATAGGCCAGTGTGAACCACTCCGACAGCTCGAGCCTCACACCGCCGGCGAGGTAAGCGAACGGAAACAAAACCAGGAGCGTCATGGCAGCGAAAACGATTGCCGTGATGGATTTGGAAAGCAGGTAGACCCAGGGCGGCATTGGGGTCGCCCTCATCAGGAGATCCATCTTCATTCCCCTCTCAGTCGCCACCGAGATCCCGAAGCTGAAGATCATCACGTTGGCCACCGAGTAGACGGCCATTGAGGCGAGGAAGTACTCGCCGAACGTCACGCCCGGGCTGATGACCTGTTTCGACTGGCCGATGCCGATGAATGCGTAAAACATCACGGGCAGGAAAAGCGAGGTGAGGGTGAAGGCGGGAACGCGCCACAGCTTGAGAAACTCCGCCCACGTTTGATGCGCAAGCATTGGGGCCAGCG
>DASXNH010000075.1:0-11714 GCA_036495195.1 Candidatus Dormiibacterota bacterium | reverse complement strand
TTCCCAGGCTCCGCCTCGCGGCTGTCAGCGTGAGAACGTCAGACAGTAACCATATCCGTGCCTGCTCAGCAGCCCGCACGGAAGTTCCAGCGGCTCCATCTTCTTGCGCACGCGCCGCATGTACATCCGCACCTCTTGCGGACCGTAATCGCCTGCATGCCATCCCAGGTGCAGAATTTCGCGCGCGGTCAGATACCGGTTGGGATGGTCCATGAGGATGGAAAGTAGACTCCACTCCTGCCGTGTGAAGGTCGCATCTGCGCCCCTGAATGTCAGCGTCCGAGCATTGCCGTCCAGCGCCATGCCTCGAATCTCCACGGGAATGGTGATTGGGATCGCAGGCGATTTCGACTTACGAAGGGCTGCCCGAACGGCCCCGACCAGGGCGCCGGGCACGAATGGCTTCGGGAGACGTTGGTCAGCGCCAGCCTCGAGGTCCTCCTGCGCCGTGTCAAAGCCAACCGCAACGAGAAGGAGGGGCGCGTCGGTGTGCAACCGCAGCTCGGCGATGGACCCATGCCGATGCGCCGGATCTGTAATTGGTATCCCCCAGACGACGACGTCGAAAGGATTACGGTCCAGAGCAGGCAAGGCCAGAGCGATGTCAGTGACGTGCTGGACATCGCAGCCCGCTATCGCCATGCAGGCTGCGATCGCCGCGTCGTAGGCCTCGTCGGCCTCAATTAGGAGCGCGCGAAATTGCGGACGTACTCCGATTTCGTTATGGACTGAATTCACCCCGAGCCAAACCGACGATGGCTGCCCTCCACTCAGAGTACGCCCCGCCCAGTGGGTATGCCGAATTTTTCCCGGACTGTCTGCCCAGAGTTTCACGAAGCCGCTCCTAGACTGGAAATTGCTGCCAGAGGGCTCACACAGGAGGTTTATCTATGGCAATCGCACGTTGGAGTCCGTTGCAAGAGCTGACGAGTCTGCACACAACCATGGATCGGTTGTTCGGCGACATAGCCGAAAACAGCGCGAACAGCGGCGGCACGGATTTGGCCACGTTCCGCCTTCCCGTCGACATTGCGGAGACTGACAGCGGCTATGTGATCAAAGCCCCGGTTCCAGGGTTCAAGCCGGACGAGGTGGAGGTCAGCCTGTCCGATGGCGTTCTTTCGATCAAGGCCGAGCACAAGGAGGAGAAGACCGAGCGGAAAAAGAACTACCTCCGTCGCGAAGTCGCGTACGGAAACTTTGAGCGGATGATCGCTCTTCCCAACGACGTGCGGGGCGACGACATCAAGGCAGCCTTCAAGAACGGCGTCCTCCAGATCGAGGTGCCGCGCGCTCCCAAGCCCCAGCCGAAGAAGATCCAGGTCCGCGCTGAGGACCAGGAGCAACAGGGTCACAAGCAAATGACTGCGGTGGGGAACAACAGCAAGACCTGACATCTCGGGTGGCCGCCGCAATCCCGGCGGCCACCCATGTTCATTTCTGGATGAGTCCACGATGGCAACGGCAGGGCACCGATCAAACCATCTCTGTCGGTGACCGAGATGGTGACAAGCCATAAATGTTGCGTCAGATCAACGATTCATCAGGTCACTCAATCGCCTAGGCGTGGTCCGTTGGCGCCTGGTTCAGTGGGTGAAGACACTTGCTAACCGAGATGCGACATGTGTTCCGGCGGTCGGACACTCAATGAGCAACTGGCAAGGTCGAGTACTTACTCAAGAAACCGCGCCACGATGGCGTCCCAACCGCTCTCCACCCAGCCTCAGCGGCCGTGGCCGCAGGAGTTCGAAAGTATCGGTATGGGGTGGCTAGAGGGATTTGAACCCTCGACAGCCAGATCCACAATCTGGTGCTCTGCCATGCTGAGCTATAGCCACCACGGTGCGGGCCCGGACACTCCAGCCCTGTAGGAACCACGATTTTACCTGCCCGGGTTGTCGGAGAATGAAAGGCGATGGCAACGGCGGCCGAGTTCGACCAGATGATGAAGTCGGGAGAGCTCATCGAGTCCCGGAACGAGATGACTCCGGAATACCTCCGCGAGCTCAAGCACACCCTGATCGTCTCGGGCGACACGGAGCTCATCTCGGCGCCCGCCTACTACCTTGCCGCCAAGCGGGCCCCCTCAATCAACGCCTTCATGACAGGCATCGCGATCATCCAGGACGAGCTGGCCCACGCCCACATCGCGTACCACATCCTGGAGGAGCTGGGCGAGGACCAGGAGAAGCTGATCTTCAGCCGCGACCCCAAGAGCTTCCGCTACCCCTACGCCTTCGACGTGCCCCTCGACAGCTGGACCGAGCTCGTGGTCGCCAACGGCATGTACGACCAGGCCGGCTTCTGCCTCCTGGGCGACATCCACGAGAAGTGCTCGTACGGCCCGTGGAAGCGAGGACTGAACAAGGTCATGGCCGAGGAGAACTTTCACCTCCGCAACGGCCGCACGTGGATGAAGCGCATCAGCCAGGCCGGTGGATCGGCCAAGGATGAGCTGCAGCGCGCGGTGGACTGGATGTTTCCGTTGAGCGTCGAGTGGTTCGGCCTGCCCGACAGCTTGAAGATGCACTCGACCCAGCTCGAATACCGACTCAAGGGCCTCACCAACGACCAGCTGCGGCAGTGGTGGCTCTCGATGGTGGTTCCGTACTGCGAGCAGATCGGCATCAAGGTGCCATCCCACAAGGAGATGCGCGACGGCAAGGAAGTGTGGGAGTTGGACTATCCCTTCCCCTGCGAGTTCGACGCCGAGGCGAAGCGATGGGATTTCAAGCAGCCGATCTCCTGGGACGACGTGCTGGTGCGATGGCGCAACCGCGGTCCACGCAACGCAGAGATGGTCGCGATGTTCCAGGAGGAATTCCACAAGTTCCGCAAGGCGCACCACCAGAACGGCTCGTGACCGACAGGCTCTGGTCCGCACTGGCTGAGGTGCAGGACCCCGAAATGCCAATCAACCTGGTCGACCTCGGCGTCATCTACCGCGTGGCGGAGTCGGGTGGCGTGGTGGAGGTCGACCTCACCTTCACCGCCATGGGTTGCCCCGCGTCCGATTTCATCCTCGAGGACGTTCGCGAACGGCTGCTGCGCGAGGACGGCGTACGCGAAGTTCGTATCAATATTGTTTGGAACCCGCCGTGGACGGTGGCCCGGGTGACTGAGGCCGGCCGCGATGCCCTCGAGTCCTGGGGGCTGGCCGTTTGATGCAGTACAGGCGCGTGAGCGGCGATGCGGTCGAGTACGAGGTGTTCGCGCGCAAGACACGCGGTGAGCCGCTGCACCAGGTGGGCAGCGTCGTCGCTCCGGACGATGACCTCGCCGTCGCCTACGCCCGCGCCACCTATGACGAGGAGCGATGGGTTGAGATGGCCATCGTCCGCAAGGAGCACGTCATCGAGCTCTGGCAGCCGGGCGAGCCATGAGCCTTTCCGACCTGGTGCTGAGCATCGCCGACAACAAGCAGATGCTCGGCCTGCGATACGCGGAGTGGGCGACGCGGGCGCCCTCCCTGGAGGCTGACATCGCCGCGGCGGCGATGGGACTCGACGACCTCGGCCATAGCCGTGTGCTTTACGGCTGCCTCGAACCTCTCGGCGTCGACCCGCGGGGGACCGATCGCGAAAGCGACGCGGGCAGCCTGCGATCGCTCGAGTATTTCGACGAGCCCTGGACCGAGTGGGCCCAATTCGTCGCCGCGAACGCGATCCTCGATACGGCCTTCACTGTGATGATCGAGGCGTGCGTCAACGGCTCGGTCGAGGTTCTGCAGCATCGCCTGAGGAAGATGCTCATGGAGGAGCGCTACCACTTCCTCCATGGCCGCAGTTGGCTCAAGTCCGGAGTTGACGCCACCCCGCTGAACGCGGCCTGGCGCGAAGCGATCGAGTGGTTCGGACCGCCGGACGGTGAAACCGCGGCGTTTCACAGGGAGGGCCGCTTGAGCATGGGGCCTCCGGAGCTGCTGGCTCGGCTTGAGGAAAGGCTCGAAATCAATTCACCAGCGCTCCGCCTCGAGTGGAAGGGGTGGGACCCTGTTCGCCGGCGAAGCCGGCCCGGTGCGATCGACGCGCGCACTTTCGCGATGCTGCGCGGACTCGAGGAGAGGAAGTTCGCAGTGCCTCCGACGCCTTGACGGCGCGGGGACCCCGGAGGAAAGCTGACGAGCAGCCCCGTGCCGCAACCCGCTGCCCTCACTGCGCGGAACGCGACGCCGAGGTCATCTCATTGTTTGGAACGCAGGCGATGACGCTTCAGTACCGCTGCCGCAAATGCGGGACGCTGTTCGAAGCGATCAAGTACGACGAGTAGTCTCGGTCTCGTCTGCCTCGTCGCTGTCCTCGTCCACGTTGCCGGCGGTCCGCCGGCGCAGCATCGCCAGAGGAATCCCGGCGATCAGCACTCCGACGATGAGGACCGCAACCGCGATCGGCAGCAGCTGACTCGTGCTGGATGGGTTCTTGTTTGTCGCGTTGGCGGGATAGCCGGCCGCGAAGTAGCCGAGCTGATTGGTATCGGCCCGAATCACGAGCGGCTGGTTTTCGGTGCCACCAATGTTCGTCCAGGGGCCGTCCGGGCTGTCTGACCTGTAGACGAAGCTGGGAGCCGGGACCAGGTTTGAGTAAAGCATCGCTACGCATGCCGGCCGGCACTGCGTCGTTGTCGGGGGGGCCTGTACCAAGGGCGCATCCGCCGTGACGTGATAGACGTTGGTGACGAAATGAAGGTCGGGCGGGTTCGGACAGGGCGACACGGGCGCGATATCGACCGTGACCGGCGTATTGCCCGCCGCCTGGAACGCGCCCGGCAGGAAGCTGATGCTCATCTGACCGTCCTGAGTGAAGGCGGTGTTGGCATCGCTGGTTCCGTTGATCACCTTGATCACGAGGTGACCCGGCAGAGGTTTGACGCCGGTGTTCGCGCCGGCGATCGGCGGTGGACACAACCAGTTGTACGGCTGAGCGGGATTGATGCCGTCGTAGAAGCCCGGCGTCACCATCCAGGCGGCGACGAGATAGACGCTGGCCGCGGTCGCGATCAACAGCAGGCGCTTCAAAGCGCCAGGTCTGCGATCACGTGGCCGCTGATCGGCGCCCACAGGTCACGACACGCCCAGCGCCAAAGGGCCAGCAGCAGGCCGGCGGCCGCGACCGCCCAGAGGAATGCGGGCGGATGCGACAGCGCGTGCGCCGCGGTCCAGGCTACCGTGCTGCCCACGATCGCCAGCGGCGCTCCGCCCGCCTCGTCAAGCGCGGCGTACAGCACTCCGCGAAATGCCACCTCCTGCGCCACCGAGATCACGACCGCGACCAGAGCAAGCGAGGCCGGGATCACCGGCGCCTCACTTGCCCGCACTGCCGCCGGCAGCAGCAGCACGGCCCCCAGCGCCAGGCCGCCGAGCATTCGCAGGGGCAACCGCGAGGTCCCAAGCCCGAGCTTCGGCGCCGGCCAGCCGACCGCGCTCACCATCAGTGCGCCGCCTCCCAGCAGGATCGCCGGCACCGCAGCGCTGGGGATTGTCATCGCCAACGCTCGCGTCCATTCGACGAGAAGAATGTAGGCGCCAATGACTGCGGCTCTCAGGGCGGGGCGCGTAGAAAGCGCGATCACCGGTTGCCGGACAGGCGCTCCGGCGCCGAATACACGTTGAAGCGGTCGCCTTTCAGAAAACCCACCAGCGTTTGATTGAACTCCCTGGCGAGCGCGACGGCGAGGCTCGACGGCGCCCCAACCGCGGCCAGGATCGGGATGCCGGCCGTGATCGACTTCTGCACGATCTCATAGCCGGCTCGGCCGCTCACGACCAGGATCGAATCGCTCGCCGGGACCCGTTCGTCGAGCAGGGCGCGGCCGACCACCTTGTCGACCGCGTTATGGCGGCCGACATCCTCACGTAGATAAACGAGCTCACCACCTGGAGTGAACAGGCCGGCCGCATGGAGCCCTCCGGTGCGATCGAAGACTCCCTGGCCCGAGCGCAGCCTGGCGACCAGGCCGGGGAGACGGGCTGGATCGACCGCTGGGCCGCCTGGCAGGCGCGCCAGATCGCGCTTCAAATCCTCGATCAGCACCGTGCCGCATACGCCGCATGCCGAGCTCGACAGCATTGATCGCTCGGGCTTGCGACGCGCCTTGGTCGCCAGCTGAATGTCGGCCTGGTTGGATTCGACCAGGGACGAATCAACGGCGACGCCCGCCTCCACCTCACCCGCCTCTGCGCTGATCTTGATCGCGCGCACGTCCTTGGCCGAGCGCAGGATGCCTTCGGAGAACATCAGGCCAAGGCTCAGCTCGATGTCGTGGCCAGGCGTGCGCATGACAACCGAGAGCGGCTCGCCGTCGAGCATCAGCTGGAGCGGCTCCTCGGTGACCACCATGTCGGGCGCTTCCGACCACCTGCCATCCATCCAGCGACGGATCTGGAGCCCAGGGGCGGGAGGTTTTGCCATCAGCCTTGCGCCACGCGCAGGTGGCGGGCCGAGCGCGGGACCGCGGTCGCGATCGAGAAGCCGCGCCAGGATGTGACTCGTTCGGGCAGCAGCTCGAACGCCGCCGGAACTTCGGGCGGCTCGACGCCGTAGCGCTCGCCAATTGCCGCCGCGTTGGCGTGCTGGCCAAAGGTACCTCGCACGCACGCACCCACCATCAATGACGGCCGGTAACGGTGATGCGACTCGACCACCAGCGCTCCCGCCGCCCCCGGGCGCACCTTGCCCGCAGTGGGCGCCACCAGCACCTCACCGCGCTCGACCTCCCACAACGCGGGCCGGATCACAGGCATGCCTCCTTCGATCCAGCATGCATACCCACGCGGCACACCGGCAAGGCGCCGGCTGACCTCCGCCGGCACCGCCGGCACTCGCGCGGCTTGAGCGGCGGGAAATGGCGTGACGTCCGCCAGCTCGGCGTCGCTCGGGCGAAGGCGAAGGACGACTCGGTTGTAGGGCAGCCACTCGCGCGGGATGCGCGCCATGTCCAGCACATACCCCGCGAAGTACGGCGCGTTCTTGAGCGCATAGCCCGCCATCCCCAGGAAATAGGCAGGGCCTTCGAGCATCGCATTGATCTGGCTCGACACCGAGAGCGGGTCATAGACCTCGAGATGGCCGCGCAGGAGCAAAGCCTTCGAGCCTCCGTCCACGAGGAAGGCGGCGCGGGGATCCCGCTTAGCGCTCAGGATCTTGGCCGCGTAGCGCGAGGTGGTCAGCCAGAGAGAGCCCGAAGCGAAATGGAACACCGCCGGGTTGACGAGGGGCAATCGACCGGCGCGGAGGGCCAGCATTCCGATCGGAGTGTGGCCGAGAACCGCCCGGGCCTCGTCGTTCAACCGCACGCGACCACTCTAAGAGGTCTCCAGCACCACTCGTATTCGCTCGAGCGCCTTCTGCAGCCGGTCGCGGACGAACCCGTCCACGCGGCCCGCGACCGCAGCGCCCAGAATCGCCCCCGGAGGCGTGTAAGCGATCCGCAGCACGATTTGTACTCCGCCGTTGACGGCGGCGAACGTGAACCCACCCTCCTGCTTGATCACACCTTTTTCCGACACCCACCCGATCTCGTGGGGGCGCCGCCAGCGGTTGAGGCGGAGCACGCTCTTGAGCGGAAACCCAAGAGCCACCATCTCGACCTCGTAACGAGCACCCACCCCCTCGGTCTTCGAACCGATCGGCTCCCACTTCGTGACGCCATCGAGGGCGGCCGCGACGTGCCTGTGATCCCCGAAATAGTCGAAGGCGCGCTCAGGCGAGCACTTGACGGTCACCGCCGCCGAGAACTCGCGCGTTGACATTTGAAGAAGATATGCGGATGAGGTGGGTGGACGGACGGGTGGCGATCGACGATTCGATCTCGATGCCGAACCCGATCACGGGCAAGGCACTTCGTGACCGCTTCCCCGCAGACCTGGAGGCGCTCACCTTCGGACTGATATGCGTGCGCGGCAACGCGCTTTTTCTTGGACCGCTCGAGCTGATCCGCTTCGGCCGCCCCCGGATCACCCCCACCAGCGTCCAGTGGCCGATCGAGGGGGGGCTCCTTGCGCGCTCCGCCGGAGGCCGCCTCCGAATCGAGCTGCTTTACGGCCGCCTGGTCGAATCACTCGATGGCTACCGCCCGGCGCTCCCGCGCCCCATCTATGCCCTGACCCAGGTTCCAATCCACCACCTCTTGACGCGCCTCCATCTACTGCGGGTGCGGGGTCGCCAACCGGAGCCGGGCCCGCCTGCCGGCCGCTCACGGCGCCTTGCCGCCGCCGCGATCGATGTAGGTCTGTGCTTGTCGGTGGCGTCGGTCACTGGGCGTGGCCGCCGGCGGCTGCCCGTGCTGCTCGGAATCGCGGCGGGCTACCACGTCGCTTGCTGGACCCTCTCCGGCGTGACCCTTGGTGGGGCGGTCATGAAGGAGCGCGTGGTCTCGGTCGATGGCTCGAAACTGACAGTCGGGCAGGCCCTGGTGAGGCTGGCTTTGCTTCCAATCGCGGCCGCCCGAATGCGTGACGTCCACGACGAGATCGCAGGGACCGAAGTGATCTCGCACTAGGATTTGGTGGTGGCCGCTCGTGTGGACCTGGTGATCTTCGGCGCCTCGGGCGACCTTGCCCAGCGCAAAATCCTGCCCTCGCTGAAGCGTTTGGCGTCCCCAGACGGGATGGGGCTCCGCGTCATCGGGGCCGGCCGCACTGCCCTGTCGACCACCCATTTTCGCGACATCGTGAAGCGGCGCAGCGGCAGCCAGCGCCTGGCCGCGTCTGCCGAATGGGCTCGCGTCGACTACAAGTCGCAAGCCACCTTCGCCCGGCTGAAGAAGCTGGTTGCGGACGCCGAGCACCTGATCTTCTACATGGCCACGCCGCCAGAAACCGCCGCAGACATCATCCGCGCCCTCAGCCAGGCAAAGGTCACCACCAAAGGTGACGTGACGCGGCGCATCGTCGTCGAGAAGCCGCTCGGCCATGACCTCGAGTCCGCTCGCCGGCTAAATGCACTGCTGGCGAAAGCCTTCGAGGAGCAGCAGATCTTTCGGATCGATCACTACCTGGCCAAGGACACGGTCCAGAATGTCCTCGCCTTCCGGTTCTCGAACTCGCTGTTCGAGCCCGTTTGGAATCGCAACCTCGTCGAGACCATCCAGATCACGGTGGCCGAGCACGAAGGCATTGGCAAGCGGGCGGGTTACTACGACCAGACCGGGGCCGTGCGCGACATCGTCCAGAATCACATGCTCCAGCTGCTCGCGCTCGTCACCATGGAGCCGCCGACGACGTTCGACGCCGAGTACGTGCGCCGGGCAAAGCGCGCGACGCTGCGCGCAATGTCGCCGATCGACCCGAACAACGCAGTCCGCGGACAGTACATCGGCTATCTCGACGAAGAGGCCGTCGCCAATGACTCGCGGCGGGAGACCTATGCGGCGGTTCGTCTGTCGATCGAGAACTGGCGATGGGACGGCGTTCCGATCTTTCTGCGAACCGGCAAAGCGCTTCAGCGCCGGGTCACCGAGGTCGTGATCAAGCTGCGCGACGCTCCACATCTGCGCATAGGCGGCAACCGCCAGCGCGGCGTCCCCTCGCTGATCGTCATCCGGATCCAACCCGACGAGGGCATCACGATCCGCATCGGTGCCAAACGGCCTGGCACCAGGTTCGAGATGGTGCCGGCGGGCATGAAGCTCGACTACAAGGCCCTGACCAAGGCTCCCCTGCCCGACGCTTACGAGAACGTGCTCTCAGAGGTCCTCGCCGGCGGACACTCTGCCTTCCCCGGCGCCGAAGAGATCGAGCTGCAGTGGGAGATCGTCGACCCATTGCTCAAGTCGTGGGAGACCGAAGGCCACCCGGAGCCTTACACGCGAGGGTCGTGGGGCCCCCAAGCGGCCGATGACCTGGTGTCAGCCGGCGGCGGCGGCCGGTGGATAGTCAGCGGAGACGAGCCGGGAACGGATTAGGCCGGAGGGAGCTTGGGGCTAGAGTAGCGCCGAACTAAATGCCCGGGATGTCCCTCGCCAAAAGGGTGGCGGCGCAGGCCAAGCCAGCCATCAAAGCTCTCCATGCCATCGGGTCGTTCGGCCCGACCTATAGGGCCACCGCTCCAATTGGCCCTGCACCCCACACCAAAAGGCTTCCTCCCTTGTGGCTGGCGATTGCCGCTCTCATCGGAGTCTGGTGTTTGGCATTCGAACTTGTTCGTTTCGTTGGACTGGTGCAATCAGACCCGGCAGCGAATGATTTCCGGCTCTTCTATCTCGCGGCGCAGGTCGGCGAGAAATGGGGTTGGTCCCATATGTATGACCCGGACAAGCTGCAGGCGCTCTCGCTGGCTTTCGGACCGGACGCTGGTCCGATAGTCTCGAGTTACACCTACGACAATCCACCCCTTCTTGCGTTCCTCGTCGCGCCATTGACAACCATGCCACTGACCGCGGCGTTCATCCTCTGGACGGCGATCAATATTGCGGCCGCGGTGGCCGCGTGGTGGCTGGCTAGCCCGGGTATCGGTCTCGCCCGCGTCACGATCCTGCTCTGCACGCTTGCGCTCTGGCCGGTTGTGTTCTCTCTCGAGCGGGGCCAGCCGGTGCTCGTTACATACGCGCTCGCGATTGGTTGCTGGTGGATGGCAGCTCGACGACGCGAGGTTGCGGCCGGATTGCTGCTGGCGCTGGCGACGGCCATCAAACCACAAGACGTGGCGCTCTTGCCGGTTGTGCTGCTGATAGGCGGATTCCCGCGAAGCGCGGCCTATTGGCTCGCCGGGACGGCAGCGTTGGGAGCTCTTTTTGCGGCCGTTATAGGAGCGACTGGGATTGGAGCCTATCTGGCCGCCCTGGAGTGGGCGGCATCTGGCCCAGGCTTTACGGCGACACCCCTGATCGGACCTTTCGGTCCACAGGCGTCACTGGTAGTCGGTGAAGGCCTTGTCCTGCTTGCGGCCCTGGTGGGGATGTGGCGCCAGCGGCGATCATGGAATGTGATTTTTGCAATCGGTCTGGTGGCGACCCTGGTTTGCTCTTTTCACATTCACGAGTACGACTATGTCGGGCTGGCTATCGCGACATGGCTGGTTCTGCGCGAGCCAGTCTCGCTCGCGGAAAAAGCATGGCTGGCGGTCGGCGTGGTGTGCGCGCAGGGACCGGCGATCAGCCTTCGTACCCCAATCGTGCTCTGGCAGCCGATCTGGCTCGTGATGCTTGCGATCCGCGACGTTTTCTCCGAGGGTGCCCGCCTCTCGCGGAGGCTCGCCGGCAATGGACCCTGAGCGGAACCCATCAACAAGCTGGGCTCGAGACTCGAAATAGCCTGGCTTCTGCCACCGAAGCGCCAAAAATGATTAATCCGGCGATCGTCCACAGGCCAGGGATGGCCAGTGCGCAAGGACTACTCAGCAGGATCCAGACGCTGGTCGCAATCAGACCGACAGTTATCCACCGCTGTCGCTCGATTGCCTTCAGCAAAAGGACGAGCGTCAAGGGAAGAAGGGCGATGAACTGATAGGTGAAGGCTTCGCCTGGGACCAAGGCGCCCAAGCTGAAGGCCAAGGACATCGAGAATGGTTGTGCCCACCCACTACTGCGCGCGGCCCATATGGAACCAGCGATGAGGGCTGCGATTGTCAGATAGGTCAGCGCCTGGGCTAGCACCGGAAGGTGCCACGGCACCAGCGTCACCGTTGTCCAGACCCCGGAGTCGTTCCCGAAAGAGATTGCTTGGCCGCCGACAAGCCGAGAGTACAGAAGCGGTGTGGAATTCTGGAAACAGTCGTTGC
>DASXNH010000074.1:0-2565 GCA_036495195.1 Candidatus Dormiibacterota bacterium | reverse complement strand
TCGTCACGCACCGCCCGGAAGGCACGCCCGTAGCGGCTCCACAGGAGGTTCGCCAGGAGGACGAGCACGATCAGTGCGCCAAGGATCTGGATCCAGGTCAGCCATTCCTCCTGACTGAGCGACCCCGGCGCGGTGGGCGCGGCCACCGTGAGCCCTTGGTCGCCCCCGAACGTGGCAGGCCATTTGTCAGCGATGGACGGGACGGCGAGGGCGAAGAGGAGGGTCATGCCGGCCAGGTAGGGGCCCTTCAGCCGGGTGGCCGGCAGGCCGATGAGGACGCCGACCACCGCGGCCACCCCGGCCGCCGCGGCGAGTTCCAGGATGAAATTGGTCCCGGTGTGGGTCATGAACAGCCCCAGCGTGTAGGCGCCGACCGCCATGAAGCCGCCGTGGCCCAGTGAGATCTGGCCGTTGGCGCCGGTCAGCACGCTCAACCCGGCCAGCACCACGATGTAGGAAGCGATCTCGCCGACTTGGTATTGGTTGTACGAGCTGAGTTGCGTCGTCAGGTACCACAGGACGACGCCGGCGAGCACGGCGACGAGAAAGTGACGGAGCATCGGCTGCCGGGGCACGACTTTGGCGATCGCGGCCGGGTCCATCTCAGACCCGCCTTGCCGGCGGCCGGGCAAAGATCCCCTCGGGACGCGCCATCAACGCCACCATCAGGAGTGCGAGCGCGCCGAGCGGTTCGAGCCCAGACCCGAGGTACCCGCCGACGTAAGAGATGCACAGTCCCGAGATCAGCCCACCCACGAGCGCGCCGACAGGGCTCTCGAGACCGCCGATAACCGCGGCGGTGAAGCCATAGACGAGGATCAGGTTCATGTAATAGGGCCCGAAGGAGCTCGTCGGCGCGGCGAGGAGCCCGGCCAGCGATCCGGCGATCCCGGCCAACCCCCATCCCAGCGTCAGCAACAACCCGACGCGCACGCCCAGCAGGCGGGCGATCTCGCCCGAAAAGGCCGAAGCCCGCATGCGCAGGCCGAGCGAAGTGAAGCGGAACAAGACGAGCGTCGCCGCCATGAGCACGAGGACGGCAACCAGGATGAAGACATCGAATTGGGAGAAGGCGATGATCGTGTGCCCGATGCGCAACCCGCTCTGTGAGTAGGCGGCGGGGAAGCCTCGGCTCGCGTTGCCGTAGATGGCGCCGGCCAGACCCTCGAAGACGACCAGCAAGCCGATCGTGACGATGACGGGGTTCAGTTCCGACTTCCCGACCAACGGTCGGATCAAGAGGCGTTGGCTGGTGGCGCCGATGGCGAAGCCGATGAGCAGCACCACGACAAAAGCCCACCAGTAGCCCCAGCCCCGGGAGAGGAGGCTGAAGGCAATGAACGTCGTCAGCATGCCCGCCGCGCCCTGCGCGAAGTTGACGATGCGTGTGGCTCGGAAGATCAATACGAGGGCGAGCGCGAGCGTGGCGTAGATCATCCCTTTGGCGATGCCGTCCAGCGTGTAGTCGAGGAAGAGGGTCATCGCGTCAGAAACCCAGATAGTGGTGACGGAGCGCGTCGTCGGCCGAGACCTTCACGGCAGAGTCGGACACGACGACCTGGCCGAGGTTGAGGATCACGGCGTGATGCGACACCGACAGCGCGCTGCGCGCGTTCTGTTCGACCAGGACGACCGTGATGTCCTTGCCGTCCGTCTGCTCGTGCAGGATCGCCATCAGTTGGGCGGTGATGAGGGGAGCCAGCCCCAAGCTCGGCTCGTCGAGCAACAAGAGCCGCGGCTTTGAGATGAGCGCACGGCCGAGGACCAGCATCTGGCGCTCGCCACCAGAGAGGGTCGACGCGTGGCGGCGCCGGAAGCCCTGCAGTCGTGGGAACATCTCGAGGATCTCTTCGATGGCCGCCTGGCGTTCGTTGCGCTTCAGGCACCAAAGCGTGGCGAGGCGGAGGTTCTCCTCGACGGTGAGTTCTTCGATCACGCCGCGCCCTTCCGGCACGTGAGCCACGCCCAGTCGGGCAATCGACTCGACCGTGCGACCGACGAGCGGACCTCCGTCGAAGGCCACGGATCCCGCTGCTGGTTTCACCAGCCCGGAGATGGTGCGGAGCAGCGTCGTCTTTCCGGCACCGTTGGCGCCGAGCACCGCGGTGATTGCTCCGGGCTCCGCGTCGAAGGACACCGAGCGCAGCGCGCGCACGGCTCCGAACGAAACGGAGAGTTCGCGCACCTCAAGCATCGTGCTCCCCACTGCCCGCGGGTGCGCTCGCCGCATCGACCTCGTCTCCGAGGTACGCGGTGGCCACCTCTGGGTTGGCGCGGATCGCATCGGGCGTACCGTGGGCGATCACCCGCCCGAAGTTCAATACGACGATCCGGTCGCACACGGACATGACGAGATCCATGTGGTGCTCCACCAAGAGGACCGACATCCGCGTGGTGAGGCTTCGGATCCTCGACCCGAGCGAAGTCATCTCTGACTCGGACAGACCGCTGGCTGGTTCGTCGAGCAGCAGCAGGCGAGGCTCCGCCATCAGCGCCCTGGCCAACGCGGTCTGCTTCTGGACCGCGTAGGGCAGGGCCGACGGCAACCGGTCCGCGTAGGCGGCG
>DASXNH010000073.1:0-13411 GCA_036495195.1 Candidatus Dormiibacterota bacterium | reverse complement strand
GGACGCCCTGTTCCGGGATCGGTTGGGCTGACGCGCTACCTCGGCCGTTCACAGTTTGCCCCCTACGCTGCCCCCTACCGGGGCGCGTTTCGGTGCCTTTTGGTGCGCCTCGGTGCGCGCTTCCCGAATACAAACGGCGATTCTTGAACGTGGCCGCGACGGGTTCGAAGCCCGTCTCCCGCTCCACCTTCAGTCTCGCGGCCTAACGCCAATGGTGAGCGCCGTGCTCGGCGTGGTCGCGGGGGCTGGGCACTCGTTAGATCCGCTCGACACCCTGGATAATCGGCCGAAACGTTGAGGACGAAAGCATTGCCTCGTGACCCGGTCGACTCCAATCTGGGACTACGGCTCGCAGAGCTGCTGGCCACGGTTTCGCTGGCCAGCGATCTCGCCCATGACGTGCCGGCCGAAAGCGCCCTGCGCGATGCCTTGCTTGCGGTCCAGCTGGGTCGGCTGGCAGGCTGGTCAGCTGACGACCTCTCAGACGTCTTCTACCTTGCGCTGCTTTACCACGTCGGCTGTACCGGGGCCGTCGACGCTCAGAGCCGCATGGGGGCCGGCGACGACGTGAGCGTGCGGCATTGGCTCTCGGAGGCAGATTTCACCAATCGGCCTGAGCTCCTGCGAATCGTGGTGGGCAAGCTCGCCCGCCAATGGGGGCCGGCGGACTGGGCTCGAGGTTTGGCTGCGTTCATAGCAACGGGTCAGAGCGTCCCCGAGGCCTTCGCCAACATCGCCGAAGTCGCGGTCAGGTTGTCGGAAAGACTTGGTGCCACCGCCCAGGTCACGTCCTCGCTCGCCTACGCGTATGCACGATGGGACGGCAAGGTCTTTCTCGGCGTGCCGAGCGGGGAGGCCCAATCCGCCATTTCGCGGCTTGTCCATCTGGTGCACGTGGCCCAGACCTATCACCACGTCGGCGGAGTCGAAGCGGCGGACGCCGTGGTGCGCGATCGGAGTGGAAGCGAGTTCGATCCAGAGCTGGCGAGGCTATGGCTGCAGAACAGTCGTCAGATCGTTCCGTCAATCGATGGGCCTTCGGTCTGGGAAGAGGCGCTGGCGGCCGAGCCTGAGCCCCACAGGCGAGTCGCCAGGTCTCACCTGGATGACGTGAGCGGGGCGCTGGCCGATTTCGTCGATCTCAAGTCCAGCTATACGCACGGACACTCGGCGCGCCTCGCGCGTCTGGTGGAAGATGCCGGGGCGGCCGCGGGGCTTGGTGCCGCCGAGATCACCACCCTGCGGCGGGCTGCCCAGGTCCATGACCTGGGAAACCTCAGCATTCCAAATCAGGTTTGGATCAAGCGCGGGACTCTGAACCCGGCTGAGTGGGCGCGGGTACACCTGCATGCCTACCACAGCCAAAGGATCATGAGCGTCTGCGAGCCTATGCGGCCGTCCGGTGATGTTGCAGGGCTGCATCACGAGCACATGGATGGATCCGGTTACCACCGAAGTCTTCCGGCCGCGGCGATTCCGTTTGGTCCCCGCATCCTTGTGGTTGCCGAGGCATACCAATCGATGACCGAAGCTCGCTCCTGGAGACCTGCCCTGAATCGCGAGGAGGCGGCTGCCGAGCTACGCCGCGATGTGGCGGCCGGCAAGCTCGACCGACGCGCTGTGGATGCGGTGCTGGCGGCCTCCGGCCACGCATCCGCCGCGAATCGCGCTAAGAGCTCCTGGCCGGCCGGTCTGACCGACCGCGAAGTGGACGTTCTGAGGTTGCTGGCCCGGGGTGAAACCAACAAGCAGATCGCTCGCAGGCTCTATATAGCGGAGGCCACGGTTCACACCCACGTCATAAACCTGTACGGCAAGATGGCTGTGACCACAAGGTCAGGGGCGACGCTTTTCGCTCTCGAGCACGACCTGATCCAGGTGTCCCCGGGCGCAAAGATCGACTGAACGGTTGATGCCGTGCTGATCACCTGCTCCTAGCCTTGGTCCATGGCGGGACCGTCGGCGGATGCCTCGAAAATTTCAGTGGACAGGAGTCATTAGGATGCAGCAGCGTTTACCGGCGGCGCGCTTTTCTAGGACCTGTGCCGCACCACCCGAGGTGGTGTACGACATGCTCGCGGACTTGCGCTCGCACCTCCGATGGTGTGGTGCGAACCAGCGCGCCGACTTCCGGCTGCTTTCCCTGGAGGCGCCCGACGGCCCTGCCAGGGTGGGGACGATCTTCGCCACCACGGGGACGATTCCCATGTCGGGCAAGCGCTGGAAAGACAGCTCGACCGTGAGCGCGGCAGTTCGCCCGTCAACGTTTGAGTTCGTGACCGAGGGCAAGGTCGGGAGCGGCCCAAAAGCGATGATGGCGCGCTACACGCACCGATACGAGCTCGCCTTGGTCGAGGGCGGATCCAGCGTGACTTACACGATGACCCAGCAGCAGATCACCAACCCATTCCTCAGGCTGGCGCTCCCGGTGATCCGGCAGATGATGTGGCGGGTAGGCATCCCGATGTATGCCGGTCGAGGTTTCCGAAACCTCATCGAGGATGCCGAGGCCACCGCCCGCGCGCACCCCGAGCCGCACGACGTGGCCGCCGGCCGCGCGGTAGAGGCCGGTAGGTGATGCAGCCCATCGCGCCGGCTGCAGCCACTGCGGTGGACCGCTTCCTCGAGGCGCTCACAGTCCGCGACTTCGAGCAGCTTGCGACCTGCCTGGAGCCTGCCGCTCAGGCGCGCCTGCTGCTGCCTCGAGGGCCGGAGGCCCTGGTCGGCGGCGATGAGATAAGCAGGAGGATCGAGAAGTGGTTCAGTTCTGCATCAGAGTTTCAGGTTCTGACCTGCGCCCGCGACGAGATCGGACCGCGGCAGCGTGCGAGCTGGCGCTTCCGCCTCATGCGCGATGGTGAGTCGTGGGAGCTAATCGAGCAGACAGCGTTCATCGACGTCGGGTCGGATCGGATTCGCGGGATCGATCTGCTTTGCTCCGGCTTCATTCGAGAGTCACAGCCGGAGGGCCCACAGGTGTGCGTCTTTGATGCCGGAGACATGGGCTGCGCTGACGGCCTGGCGCAGGAGTTTCGGCGACAGATCGCGTCTGTCGCGATTGGCGGCTCTTTGGTTGCGATAGTCCGCGATCCTGCGGCGAGGGAGGATATTCCGCCGCTTGCCAGGATGCTCGGACATTCGGTCACGTCGGTCGAAGACCAGGCGGCAGGCGTCTTGAGAATAACCGTCGAGAGGCGGAGGTGAGCCCGACACTGATCTTCAACTGCACATGGGGTTCTGAAAACGGGGAGCGGGCGACGCTTCCGTTCGTGGCGGCCAACATTGCGGCCACCGCCGGCCAACAGGCTGTTGTTCTCTGTACGGTCGAAGCGGTGCGGCTGGGAGTTACCGGTGGCACGGAAGCGATCGAGGCGCCCGGGCTGCCAAAGCTCTCCGACCTGCTGAGGGAGTTCGTTGCCAACGGGGGGAGCGTGTGGTTGTGCGGCGCGTGCACCAAGCCCAGAGGGATCACTCAGGACCAGCTCTCTGAAGGCGTGAAGATCGTAGGCGCGGCGAAGGTGGTGGAGGAGATCGTGGCGGGTGCCCGAACTGTAGCTTTCGCCTAGCGGTCGGCGGGCGCTAGCGAGGCGGGCCCATGTCAGACCGGAGGTCTCCAGAGCCGGACGCCCTCCACACTTGACCTTCGGCGGTCAGAGGCCGGCTGGGTGGCTAGACGGGATCACGTCGCCGTCAAAGTCAACCGCCACACATGGGCTGCTACTTGGAGAGGACACCCCATCCACGATCGTGGGCGCCGGACTCTTTGTCGCCAAGCGAGGTGTGTAAAGCCGCGTAGCACTTCGTATTCGAGGCCCTAATACGAAGGGGGTGTCATTATCCAGAGGACTTCGGCAGCCCCGGGGCCTGGGTTGTGGTTCTTGTGAGGGATCCGGCTTTCGAAGGTCAGGGAGTCACCGGCCCGCAGGTGGTACAGCTCCTCGCCAACCCAGAAGTCGAGCTTGCCCTTGAGCAGAACGACGCATTCCTCGTCGGATCGGTGCGAGTAGGCCTCGTCTCCCGAGCCGCCCCCCGGCTCGATCTCGGTGAAGATCACCATCAGCTTTCCGGTCAGGCTGGGGGTCAGCAGGGAGTCCCGCCAGCGCCGCTGGGGATGGGTCAGCATGGCGCGGTCTGCCTTTCGCACAAGCCGCCCGTTCGGGTTCCCGCCGGCGAAGAACGTTCCGATCGAGGTCTCGAGGGCTTCGGCGATCTTGCGCAGCGACGCCACAGACGGCGACGTCCTGTCGTTCTCCACCTGGGAGTGGAAGCTCTGGGTCAGGCCGGTCGCCTGGGCGAGCTGCTTGAGTGATTGGCCTCGCTTCTCGCGGGCTTTTCGAATCGTGGCCCCGAGCGTCTCTGTCATGGGGTACGAGTGTCGGTTGCGGTTCGCGCAGCCGCCAGCAGCAAGCCCGCTTCGCCCTCGCCTCGCCCGTGCCGCCGGATTACCGCCGAGGCCGCAAAGATGCAGGTAAGGGTCACCACCAACATCACAGTTGCGATTGCATTGACGACTGGTGAGACGCCAAACCTGAGCATCGAAAAGATCAGCAACGGCAATGTGGTCGAGCCCGCGCCGGCGACGAAAAACGTCAGCACGAAGTCGTCGAACGAGAAGGTGAACGCCAGTAGGCCGCCCGCAAGGATTGCCGGATAAAGCAAGGGGATGGTCACGCGCCATAAGGTCCGCAAGGGCGTGGCACCAAGATCCTGCGCTGCCTCTTCGAGCGTGCGATCCATGCCCGCCAGCCTTGCCCTGACGATGAGCGCCACGATGCTCGTGTTGTAGACGACGTGCGCGATGACGATGGTTGGGATGCCCAGGTCGAAGTTGATGGTCACGAAGAACAGCAACGAAGCGATTGCAATCACGATCTCTGGCGTGACGATCGTGCCGTAGACCATCGTGTCGAACAAGGCGCGCAGTCGCTTGCCAACTCTCACCATCCCGACCGCGGCAAGCGTCCCGAACGCGACCGCGAGCACGGCGTTGGCCGCAGCGACGATGAGGCTCGTGCGCAGAGCCGCCAGGACCGCGGGGTCGGTCCAAGCGGTCCCATACCACTTCAGCGAGAACCCACCCCAAACGGCGACAAGCCGCGATGAGTTGAACGAGAAGACGATGACGAACAGGATCGGGAGGAAAAAGAATGCGTAAACCGCGCCCGTCCAGACGCGCAGCATGGGGTCGAACCAACCGGCGATACGGTCTCGCTTGGCAAGGCGCGGTGTCACTGAAAGGCGGTGCGCCGCGGTGGCCATCAGAGCGCCAGCTCGGCTGAGGTCACGCGCCTGGCGACGCGGAAGTAGATGGTGATCAGAACCATGAGGATGAGGATCACGCCCATCGCCAGCGCCGATCCGAAAGCCCAGTCGTGGGCGCTGATGAACTCGTCGCCGATCAGATTTCCGATCATGAAGCTGCGGGCACCGCCGAGGATCGACGGCACAAGGTACTCGCCCATCAGAGGAATGAAGACAAGCAGGGAACCGATCACGATGCCGGGCATCGTCAGCGGGACCGTCACGCGCCGAAATGTCCGCCACCTGCCTGCTCCCAAATCCTTCGCCGCTTCGATGAGCCGTTTGTCGAGGCGCTCAAGCGACACGTAAAGCGGAAAGATCATCAGCGGCAGGTAGTTGTAGGTGACCCCGAGCAGGATCGCGCTATAGGAGTAAAGGAAGTTCAGGTCTCCGTGAAGCAGATGCATCTGCGTGAGCACGCTGGCGAGCGGGCCGTGGTTTCCTAGGAGGATGAGCCACGCATACGTCCTCGTAAGCGAGCTGGTCCAGAACGGAACGATCAGCATGACGAGGAGCAGGTTTTTCCAACGCCCGGCTCGGGTGGCCAGGAAGTATGCGAGCGGAAAACCGACGAGCAGGCATAGCGCCGTGCCGCCGGCCGCCATCCACAGCGTGTTGGCGAAAACCTTCAAGAAGACCGAGCTCTGCGCCAGACGCTGGTAGTTTTCGAGGCTCAGCTGATATGAGATGCCGCCGAAGTCAGCCGAGGTGAGAAAGCTGAAAACGGCGATGAAGCCGATGGGCACCACGAAGAACGCCAGATACCAGAAGGCCGCCGGCGCCAAGAGAAGCGGCGCCGGCAGCTTTGCCAGCCGGGCCATCGACCGACCGATCACTAGGCGGCCTTGAACTCGGCGAAGATCTGGTCGCGCATCCTCTGACCCTTCGGCGTCGGCTTGTTTGACTCGAGCTTGTCGAGCTCTGACTGCGGCGGATAGACAGTCGGATCCTTAGGGATGCCGTTGGTGATGAACGGCGTGGCATCTGACTCAGGGTTCGCGTAGTACGAGTAGTTGGCTTCCAGGCCTTCGATCTTGGGGTCAAGGATGAAGTTGATGAACGTGTGAGCGGCGACTGGGTCCGGAGCCGTCCTTAGGACCGCCCACGTATCCACCCAGTATTCGGAACCTTCGCTGGGAATCACATATTGGACCGGAGGCGACGGAGTCAGGGCCAGGATGGCCGCGAAGTCGCCGTTCCACCCCATCGAATACGCGAGGTCGCCGTTGGCGAGCAGAGTCTTGTAGTTGGCCGAATCGATGTGCCCGACGTGCGGCTTGAACTTCAGAAGGGTGTCTCTGGCGGCGGACAGCTCCTGGTCGCTGTCGGAGTTGTACGAATGCCCGAGGTATTTCAGGGTCGAGCCGATCACCTCGTTGGCGCCGTCGAGGACGGAAATCTTTCCGCTGAAGTGGGGCGCCATCTCGAAGAAGTCTTTCCACGAGGTCATGCCCTGCCTGATCTTGTCCTTGCGGAAGCCAAAGCCGGTGGTGCCCCAGTCCTTAGGGATGCTGTATTTGTTGCCGAAGTCATAGCCCGACTGCGTGAACCGCGAGTCGAGGTGGCTGTAATTCGTCAGCAGGCTGTGATCGATCGGGTAAAGGAGATTCTTCTCGATCATGATCTTGACCATGTAGCCGGTCGGCACGACGATGTCGTAGCCCTTGGCGCCGCCTTCGATCTTCGCGAGCATGTCCTCGTTGCTCGCGTACGTGTCCTGCTTGACGGTCATCCCCGAATGCGCCGCCTGGAACTGCTTCAGCGTGTCGGGATTCAGATACTGGCTCCAGTTGTAGATGTTCAGCTCGTTCTCGACGGGTTTGCCGGCCAAACCCGCCGGCGCCACGGCAGCCGGTGCGCCGCAGGCTGCAAGCAGAAGGCCGCCGGTGGTGACCGCCGACAACGCGAGAAAGTCCCTCCGGCTGAGCTCACGCATAAAGTTCTCTGTCATTCGTTCTTCCTTCCTTCAGATTTCATGCTGAGCGTGGAAGCACCAGGCTGACGTCGGGTGCCCAGCTGAGATATACGGGCGCACCAAGCGCGAACTGCTGGTTCAGGCCGTTGAGGCCCAGGTTCTGCCGCCGGATGACTACCTCCCGACCATCGTCGATTCGGACCCGATATTCGGTCTGCTCGCCGAGAAACGTCCCCGCCACAACGCGGCCGCTCCAAACGTTCACTGCGGTCGCTGGATGGGCGGTGGAGATCTCGATCTTCTCTGGCCTGACGGCGACCGTCACTGTGGTGCCGAGTGTCGACGCTCCTCCGCTCAGGCACCACACCCTGAGCGCGTCAGCGGTTTGGACCACGACTCGGTCCTTCTCTTGAGCGACCACCTCCCCTGCGAAAAAGTTGGACATGCCGATGAACTCGGCGACAAAGCGAGTCTCCGGGTGCTCGTAGATCTCGCGCGGTGAACCTTCCTGCTGGATGCCCCCGTCGGCCATCACCGCAATGCGATCCGACATCGTGAGCGCCTCCTCCTGGTCGTGGGTGACGTATACGAACGTGATGCCGACTTGCTGCTGAAGCGCCTTGAGCTCGACCTGCATCTCCTTGCGCAACTTCAGGTCCAGGGCGCCAAGCGGCTCGTCCAGGAGGAGAACCGTTGGCCGGTTGACGAGGGCGCGGGCCAACGCCACCCGCTGCTGCTGGCCTCCGCTGAGCTGGCGGGGCTTGCGCTCGCGAAGGGCGCCGAGCTGCACAATTTCGAGAGCTTCGTCCGTCCGCCGTTTCAGCTCGTGTGCAGGCACCTTCTTCTCCTGCAGGCCAAAGGCCACGTTCTCCTCGACCGTCATGTGTGGAAAGAGGGCGTAGTGCTGGAAGACAGTGTTGACATCCCGCCGGTAAGGCGGGAGGGAGGCTACGTCGCGACCGCCAATGAGTACGCGTCCCTGGTCAGGTTGCTCGAAGCCTGCAATCAGGCGGAGGGTGGTGGTCTTACCGCACCCGCTCGGTCCGAGCAGCGAGTAAAACTCGCCGTGCACGACGCGCAGGTTGATGTTCTCGACGCCACGCGCGCTGCCGTAGCTCTTGGTGACTCCAATCAGCTCGACGTCCTTTACGTCCGACCCCGCCAAAGCACCTCACTCTTGAATGCGCGTAATGAAGCCCCGCTGGCGGCAGTTTAATAGGGCTTAACCCCCAGCGCCTGACGAGTTTCGCGCTGTCGATGTCAGTCGAGTGTGGCGGGCGCTGCGTCGAGGGTGACGCTCACGGCCGTACCGATCCCCTGGGTGCTCTGGATCTCGATCTTTCCGCCGTGCGCCGTGACGATGTCCTGAACGATGGCGAGGCCGAGGCCCGACCCGGTCGAGCTGGGCGTCTTGACGAAGCGCTCGAAGACATGTGGCAGGAGCTTGGCGGGGATGCCCTCGCCGGTGTCCGTGACTCGGATGACCACCTGATCTCCGGCCGACTGAACACCCACCCGCACCGCTCCACCAGGCGGTGTGTGTCGGATCGCATTGGAGATCACGTTCGCGAGCGCGCTCCGCATGCGCGCAGGGTCGACGTCCACCATCGGAATGCCATAATCCAGGTCGCCCGCCAGGTTCACCTCGGAAGCCTCCGACTGGGCCTTGAACGAAGCCAGCACGTCATGGACGAGGGCAGTCGGGTCGACCGTTTCGCGATTGAGGACCAGGCTCCCCGCGTCGGTCAACACCAGCGTTCGCAGGTCCTCCACCAGGACCTCCAGGTTGCGTGTTGCATCGAGGATCGGCTCGAGGTGTTCGGCATCGCCCGGGTACAGGCCATCGGCGATGCCCTCCGCCTGGCCGCGAATGATCGCGAGCGGCGTTCTCAGCTCGTGGGCGACGTCAGCGAGAAAGCTCCGTCTTTGCTCGTCCGTCAACTTGAGCCTCGCGGACATTGCGTTGAACGCGCGCGCGACCGAGCGCATTTCGGGCGGACCGGATTCGGGCACGCTCGCCGAGTAGTCGCCCTTTTCAATGCGGCGCGCCGCCTGGATCAGATTGTCCATCGGGCCTGTCATGCGCCGTATCCCACGCAGCCCGACTGCCACGACCAGCAGCACGAGCACCAGCGCGCCAATCCACGCGTATTGGCCGATGCCAAATGACTTCAGCGTCGATCCCAGCGCCAGGCCGACCAGAGCTGTCACGACGCCGCCTGCGACAGCCGCCATCAGCACGACCAGAGCCAGGATGCAGCCGATTCGCCACAGAAACGGCCCGCGCCGCCGTCCCCAACGGCCGGTCGGGGGCCACGATTGATCTGCCGGCCACCACGGCGGACGATGCTGTGGCGGCGGGCCCCATTGCCGGCTCAATCAGGAATCAGGCTCGGCGAACCGGTAACCCACTCCAAACACGGTGAGAACGTAGCGCGGTGCGCGCGGATTCGTTTCCACCTTGCGCCGGATATTTTTGATATGGGCGTCGATCGCTCGCTCGTAGGACTCGAACGCCACGCCCTTCACGGCATCTAGCAGCTGGGCGCGAGTGAATACGCGGCCAGGCTGCCTGGCCATCGTCGCCAGGAGCTGGAACTCGGTCTTGGTCAGGTCAACCCGATGGCCGGCGAAACGCGCTTCCATCCGCGGCACGTCCAGCTCGGCGTCGCCGGCGCGGATCACGTCGGTTGGGGAGCGCAGGCCCTCGGCCCTCCTGAGCACCGCGCGCACCCTCGCCACCAGCTCCTTGGGGCTGAACGGCTTGGTCAGGTAGTCGTCGGCGCCGAGCTCGAGACCGACCAGCTTGTCGGTTTCCTCGGTTCGCGCGGTGAGCATGATGATCGGGATCGCGCCATCGCGGCGGAGCGCGCGCGTCACGTCCAGGCCATCGAGCCCTGGCAGGCTCAGGTCGAGCACGACCAGGTCTGGGCGCCCGGTGTGAGCGGTGCGCAGGGCAGTCGGCCCGTCAGACGCCACGAGCACCGTGAAGCCACCGTGCTCGAGATAGTCGCGAACCAGTTGAACGATCCGAGGCTCGTCGTCCACCACCAGGATCGTTGTCACCGTGGCCATCCTAATCGGGCGCTCCGAGAGCACCCTCTCCCCGCGGCGGGAGAGGGTGCGTAGAGGGGGAGAGCGTCACGCCTGCCGCTGGTCGGGTGGCGGAGTCGTCGCCGGCTCGCCGTGTGCCCGCTTGTGCCACTCCTGCATCCGCTCCTCGATTGCCGGCGGCACGCTGCCACCACCATACCCACGGTGCTTCCAGCCACCGTGACCGCCGCCCCAACGTCCGAAGCTGAACACGCGGAGGAGCAGGAAGAAGATGAACACGAGGAACAGAATCCCGAACAACCCGAAACCGGCGAAATGCGGCTCGTAGTAATAGGGCGGAAGGGCTGCGCCGGCAGGCAGCTGCGTCGCCACCCCCGCCTGGTACGACAGCACGCCGACGATGGCGGCGATGACCAGGGTCAGCACCACCCACAACAGACTCAAACCGCGTCTCATGTCGATCACTCCTTGAACTCGAGAGGTTGACTGCGTCCCTTGCGCGCGGGGCGGCGAGTGCGTCGCCTTACCTAATGCATGGTTCCGGGAGGTTGTGAGCGCGGTGTGAAGAAACGACGAGCGCGGTGTGGGCTTTCACGCGGCTAAGATGGCGCCCAGTGTCGAGTCAGCTCCGGATCTACACAATCAAGCCGGGCGAGCTGGAGACCTTCGCCCGGGAGTGGGCGGAGCACATCCTGCCGCTCCGGCTTCAGAGCGGATTTCGCGTGCTGGGGCCTTGGGTCATCGATGAGACCAACCAGTTCGTCTGGATCCTGGAGCACGACGGCAATTTCGAGCTCGCCGATGCGCGCTACTACGAATCACCCGAGCGAAAGAAGATGGATCCAGACCCGGTTCGCCACATTCAGAAAAACGAGCACTGGATGATGAGGCAGCCCTAAAAGCCCGCCTTCCCCAGGTCGACCAACTCAGCCGTTCGCTGCCACAACCGGGCCTGAGCCTGCTGATCGAGAGTCGACTTCGGGGGCTCGATCCTCCTGATCCCCTTGAAGAACCAGCCTGTCGTGCCCTCGTGCGCCGGCGAGATCGCCAGGTCTGCCAGGTCTTCGGCAACCCGATCTGGCGAGCCCGACACCATTCTTGCCATGAAGCGGATGGGGGGCCATGCCTCGCGCATGAGCTCCGAGCGAACCAGTCCGGGATGGCATGCGTTGACCCGAACCTCCCACCGTTTGGCGCGACGCGCAAGCTCGAACGTGAACAGCAGGTTGGCGGCTTTCGTGGCCCCAAACGTGTCGAGTGCTCGGAACTTCTTCTTGTCCATCAGGTGGTCGATGTCCACTCGCGTCGACGATGGCGCGGTAACCGTGATCACGCGGCCTCGTCCCGCCAGCTGATCGCGCAGCAGATTCGTCAGCAGGAACGGACCGAGATGGTTGGTGGCGAGCATCACCTCGAAGCCCTCCTTTGTCTTTCGATACTCGTTCGAAAAGGTGGCCGCCACGTTCAACACCGCGTCGACGTGGCCGACCGTGCGGCCGATCTCCATGGCAGCGGCCCGCACCGATGCGAGAGACGAAAGGTCGACCCCGACGCTGCTGACGCGCCTGTCCTCTCCGCCCAACCGCTTCACCGCCGCAGTCAAGCGCTCCGATGTGCGGGCCAGGAGCAGCACGCGTGCGCCACGCCGCACCAGCACCGATGCCGTCGCGGCCCCGATGGCACCTGTCGCACCGGTGACGACGACCACAGGATGAAGGCCGGCCACGGCCTCAGTGTCGCCTCAGATGGTCTGGTGCGGCAAGTCCCGGTCCGTCGTTGGGGAGGAGCAGGGGAGGGGAATACTGTGGCGCAGTGGTTCCGCTGATCAGCGCTCACCGCGGGTCGTGCGGCGTCGCGGGATTGCCCGCGGCCGAGCGTTACGATCGCGCCATCGCGCTCGGCGTCGACTTCGTCGAGCTCGACGTGCGACGAACCGCCGACGGCATCCTGGTCAACTACCACGACGACATGACGCCGTCACGACGCCCCACCGGCAGCCTGGCCTACGCCGATCTCAAGGCGGAGCTGGGGGATGAGCTGCTCACTCTGGCCGAGCTCCTCGACGTCATCGCGGGCCGGGCCGGCCTGCACGTCGATTTGAAGGAGCCCGGGAACGAGGGCGGTATCGTTCGGATGCTTCGTGCTCACAAAGCCGGCGCGCGATTCGTCGTGACCACGGGCGAGGTGGAGTCGATCCGCGCGGTCAAGGAGCTCTTTCCGGACGTCGAAGCAGGGCTCACGCTGGGCACCGACATGCGGGACGCTCATGTCTGGGCGACGAAGTCCGAGAGGATGGCCGAGCTCTTTCCGGGCCCCCGGCTGCGACGCTCTCACGCGGACTTCGTCGCTGCGCACCAGCAGCTCGCGCGGATCCGGCTGCTCGCTTACGGCAAGCGCAAGCGGTTGCCCGTCTGGGTATGGACCGTGGACGAGACCAAGGAGATAGCACGGTTCGTGGCCGACCCGAGGGTCAGGGCTCTCGTTACGAACCGCCCTGACGTCGCTCTCAGTTTCCGCGCCATCAGCTGAGCTTGATGTCCGATTGGCAGCAGAAGAACCCGAAGTCAGGCGACCAGCGCAGGACGAGCGGCGGGTCAGCTGTCGTCACCCGGAAACACACGTTGATCGGCCCGAAGGTGGCGCCGTTGCCGAACTCGTGGCGGCTCCATGTCTGGCACCCAGGCGCATCGGTGATCAGGCCGGAGCTGTGCAGCTTCGAGTCGATCAGCCGCAGATCTTCGGGAGAGGCATGCGTGGCGCTGCTCGAGTTCTTGAAAGTGACCTGCATGCTGACCAGGTCACGATCGACCTTCAGGTTGGTGACCATCAACGTGAAGTCCTGAACGTCTGCGCAAGGCGCCGGGGAACAGTTCAGTGCCGGCACCGCATTGCTCGGGCTGGGGTTGCGATACGCGACCTGCATGGCCAGAAACGCGGCCATCGCAATCAACAGGACAAGTAGGAGGGCAGCAGCGGCCGCTCCGTAACCGAACAACCTCCGGCGCGTCACGCGATTCAAGACATCGGAACCCTAAGCGAAGACGAACGCAAAGACCACCTCAGCCGCCCAGACACGTGGCGTTAGAGGGCCGCCGCTTCCGGAATACAATGCCGCCGATGAGAGACCGCGGTGTCCAGCCT
>DASXNH010000072.1:0-13107 GCA_036495195.1 Candidatus Dormiibacterota bacterium | reverse complement strand
GGCAGCTTCAGGTACAGGTAGTTCTTGTCGTCCTTCAGCCGGATGTTGAAGCGCGGCTTGTAGTTCTTGATCAGGTTGCACTCGAGAACCAGCGCTTCGACCTCGTTTGCCGCCGTCACGAACTCGAAGTCGTAGATCTTCCTGACCAGCTCGGAAACGCGCGCTGTTTCGCCGTAACCCGCGGTGAAGTACTGGCGCAACCTATCGCGCAGACGCAGCGCCTTGCCGACGTAGATCACCTGAGTCCGGGAGTCTCGAAACAGGTAGACGCCGGGCGCGTCGGGAACCGCCCGCAGCCGGCGCTTTATGGACTCCTCTTGTGAAACCGCCACCAGCTCGATTGTAGGTAGGGCACAAAGCTGCGATTCGGGGCGCCTGTGCCTAGACTGGTCGCCATGGGAACACCCCCCGCCGAGCTGCCCTCTCAACCGCCGTCCACGCAGGTGGTCGGGCAGCAATCTCACCCATCCACCGTCGTCCCGGTGGGCGGCGGCCAGGGCCCCGGTTCGACCATGGTTGCCGGGCGCCGCATCAACACCCTTGCCGTGGTCAGCCTGGTGACAGCCCTTGTCGCCCCGTTCGGCCACGTGACCGGCATCGGCGGCCTGGCGCTCATCCTCACCTCGATCGTCACCGGCCACATGGCCCGGGCCGAGATCAGAAGGACAGGAGAGGAAGGGGCGACCCTCGCCCTCATCGGCCTGATCATCTCCTACGTTCATATCGCGGTCAGCGCGCTGATCGTCATTTTCTTTTTCGGAGTGGTCATGGCAATCCTGGTGGCGATCCTCCATGGCGTCGTCACGTCCGGCGGCTGAGCGACTCCGACCTCATACCACCGCCGTCGGCTTCGTCCTCCCGGCCTTCTTCGCGGAGCGCTCCCAGGCCCACGCCTTAGGTAGGATTCGCTCGATGTCCGATTTACCGCCACCGCCGCCCCCAGGGGCACCCCCTTCGCCGCCATTTCAGCCGCCGCCTGGCTATCTCCCGCCCCCGGCGAACATCCCGCCGCCCGGGTACACGGGCCAGGTCCCCCCGCCCTACATGCCCGTGGCCGCGGTCGGCGGCGCGGGCGCCCTGCTCTCCCAGTTCGGCGGCGCGGCCGCCTGGTCGATCGGGTTCGGCATCGCCGCGATAGTCGCGCCATTCGCCTTCAATTTCTTCTTCCCGATCATGCCGATCGTTGGAGCGCTAAACGGCTTTCGAGCCATCCAACGTGGGCGCGCGGTCGGAGGCATTGTCGGCCTGGTTCTCAACGCGATCGGCGGGCTGGTCACCCTGATGGCAAGCGGGCTGCTCGGCCGCTAGGTCGTAGCCTTCGCGGGAGCCACAGCATCATCGCGCGCCGGGATGGTGAGCATCGGAAAGATCCCAGCCACCAGCACCACCGCCACCGCGGTCCACAGCGCCACGTTCAGCGAACGCTCGATCAACGTCCCAGCGAGTGCTGAGCCGATCGGGGTGCCCACGAAGTTGAGTGACATCGACACCGCAAAAGCGCGCCCGAACCACGCGGGCGCGGTGCGCCTCTGCCGCAGCGTGAACAGGCTGATGTCGAAGGGCCCGTTCGCAAGGCCCACCGCGACCAGCGCAATCCCGATCGCGACGACGCTGGTGGCGAATGGCAGGGTGGCCATGGCCAGGGCGCTCACGATGATTCCTCCCAACATGATCTGGCGCTCCCGCCCCTGCGTCCGCACCCGTCCTGCCAACAGAGCCGACGCCAGTCCGGCGCCACCGAGCGCTCCCCATATGTAGCCGACGGTCGCCGGGCCCTCGTGCAGGCGCCCGAGGACCATCACCGGGACCGCAATGTCCATGACACCCCAGCTGAAGTTGAGAAGGCTGAGGGTCAAGGCAAGTCCGCGTAGCGTCGGGCTCGTCGCGACGTACTTCAGGCCGAGCCAGGCGTTGCGCAGCACGTTGCCGTGAGCCTCAGTCGCGGTTGGGGGATCGGGCAGCCCAAGCATCACCACGGCGGCGGCAAGGAACAGCACGCCCGCGACCCCCAGCGCCCACTCCCCGCCGGCCCAGCCAACCAGAGCACCTGCGAGCGGCGCGCCCACGAGCGTCGCCAAAACATGCCCGCCGCTGTCGAGCCCGTTGGCCCGCTCCCAAAGCTCGCGAGGCACGAGGATGGGAAACAGCGACCGTGCGCCCGCCGAGCTCAGCGGATTCGTCAGCGACGACAGGCCGACGATCACCAGCAGGAGCGCCGGCGGTAGGGCGTGCAGCACCGACAGTCCGGCGATGAGGCCAACCGCAACTGCTGCGATCACGTAATCGAGCACCACGAGCCTCGCCCGGCCCTTGCGGTCGAGCAGCGCCCCGGCCAGCGGCGAGACGAGCAGGCCCGGAAAGACCGCGAGAAAGGCGGTTGCTCCCGCCAACTGCGGCGAGTGATAACGCGTCAGGACAAACAGAACGAGCGCGACCGTGACCATGGTCCCGCTGATGCGCCCAAGCAGGAGGCCCGCGTAGAGACGCGGAAAACCCGGCACGCGCAACAGCGCGCGGTATCCCGGACGAGGCTGCAGGCTCAGCCGACCGCTACCTTGGCGCGAGTCCGGGCGGCGACGCGAGCCGGCCGCGCGGCACTCTTCCCCCTGTTCAGCATCTTCCCGAGATATGCGCCGGTGGCGGACTCGGGCATGCGCGCGAGCTCCTCCGGCGTCCCCACCGCAATGATGTACCCGCCCCTCTCGCCGCCCTCGGGACCCATATCGATGATCCAGTCGGCCGTCTTCAACACGTCGAGGTTGTGCTCGATCACGACGACCGTGTTGCCATGATCGACAAGGCGGTGCAGCACCACGAGCAGCCTCTCGACGTCGGCGTAGTGAAGGCCTGTCGTCGGTTCGTCGAGCAGGTACAGGGTGCGTCCGGTATCTCTCCGCGACAGCTCGGCCGACAGCTTGACGCGTTGCGCCTCACCACCCGAGAGCTGCGTCGCCGGCTGCCCTAGACGGATGTAACCGAGGCCGACGTCCTGCAGGGTTTTCAGCTTGGTCTTGATCCGCGGCACGTTCTCGAAAACTTCAAGTGCCTCGTCGACCGTGAGCTCGAGCACGTCCGAGATCGAGTGGCCGCGGAACTTCACCTCCTGCACCTCGCGCGAATAGCGCGTCCCGTGACAAACCTCGCACGGCACGTATACGTCGGGCAGAAAGTGCATCTCGATCTGGATGATTCCGTCGCCCTGACACGCCTCACACCGGCCGCCCTTGACGTTGAAGCTGAACCGCCCTGCCTTGTACCCGCGCATCTTCGCCTCGGGCAGCTGGGCGAACAGGTCCCGCATGTACGTGAACATGCCCGTGTACGTGGCCGGGTTCGAGCGTGGCGTCCGGCCGATCGGCGACTGATCGATGTCGATCGCCTTGTCGAGGTGTTCGAGCCCTTCAATCGAGCGGTGCGTTCCGGGTCTGTCCTTCGCCTTGTAGAAGTACTGCGCGACCTTGCGGCTGAGGATATCGGTGACAAACGACGACTTGCCCGAACCACTGACGCCCGAGACGGCGACAAAACGGCCCAGCGGAACCTCGATGTCGAGGTTCTTCAGGTTGTTGGCGCGCGCGCCACGGATCACCAGCATTTTGCCGTTCCCTTCGCGCCGGCGCTTGGGGACCGGAATCTCGCGATCGCCCCGCAGGAACGCAGCGGTGATCGAGTCCGGATCCCTGAGCACCTCCTCGACAGTCCCCGCGGCGACGATCTTGCCTCCATGCTCGCCGGCGGCGGGTCCGATATCGACCATGTAGTCGGCGGACCTGATGGTCTCCTCATCGTGCTCGACGACGATCAGCGTGTTGCCAAGGTCGCGTAGGCGCAGCAGCGTGTTGATAAGCCGGCGGTTGTCGCGTTGGTGCAGCCCAATCGAAGGCTCGTCGAGGATGTACAGGACGCCCATCAGCTTGGAACCGATCTGCGTCGCGAGGCGAATTCGCTGAGACTCTCCACCGGACAGCGTGTTCGCCGCCCTCTCCACCGTGAGGTACTCGAGCCCCACGTCGATCATGAACTGAAGGCGCTCGCGTATCTCTTTAAGGATTCCACGCGCGATCAGCTGCTCACGTTCGCTGAGCTCGAGAGTGTCGATGAAAGCGATCGCCGCGCTGATTGACAGCCGGCAGACTTCCGCGATGTTGTGCGATGCCACCGTCACCGCGAGCGACTCGGGCTTGAGGCGTTGGCCCTGGCAGGCGGGGCATGGCTTGTCCGCCATGTATCGCTCCAGCTCGGCCTTCAGGAATTCCGACTCCGTCTCCGTATAGCGGCGCTGAAGGTTGGCGACAACACCCTCAAACGGAGCCTCGTACCAGCGCTCGTGGCCGTACTGGTTCCGATACCCGAAGCGGATCTTGCGGTCGCCGGTGCCGTTGAGCAGCGCATCGCGGTGTGGCTTGCTCAACTTCGACCACGCCTTGTCCATGTCAATGCCGAAGTGCTTGCTCACGGTTTCCAGCAGCTCCGGGTAGAAGAACTGCGATCGGCTCCACGCCGCGATCGCGCCCTCGCGCAGCGAGAGCGACGGGTCGGGAACGACGAGGTCGCCGTCGACCACCAGCTGGAACCCGATGCCTGTGCATACCGGGCACGCGCCGTGGGGGCTGTTAAATGAAAAGTTGCGCGGCTCTGGCTCGGCGACGCTCGTCCCGTCATACGGACACATGTAGTCCTGGGACATCTGGATCTCCTCGCCCTTGTCGGGAACGATGATCACGGAGCCCCCGCCCAACCTGGCGGCCGTCTCGATCGATTCGACCAGCCGTGTTCGCTGCTCAGGTCCGACGACGATTCGGTCGACCACGACCTCGATGTCGTGCTTCTTGTTCTTGTCCAGGGGAATCTTCTCTCCCAGCTCGTAAAGGCTTCCGTCCACGCGAACGCGCACGAAACCGGATTTGCGAACGTCCTCGATCAGCGACTTGTACTCACCCTTGCGTCCCTTGACCACCGGACCGAGGACCATCACGCGCGTCCCCACCGGCAGCTTCTCGACGTGATCGGCCATCTGGTCGACCGTCTGTCTGCGCACCTCCCGGCCGCACACAGGGCAGTGGGGTATCCCGATTCGCGCGTAAAGAAGCCGCAGGTAGTCGTACACCTCGGTCACCGTGCCCACCGTCGATCGGGGGTTCCTCGAGGTGCCCTTCTGGTCGATCGAGATGGCGGGCGACAGACCGTCGATGGTATCGACGTCGGGCTTCTCCATCTGCCCCAGGAACTGGCGTGCGTAAGACGAGAGCGACTCGACGTAACGCCGCTGGCCTTCCGCGTAAATCGTGTCGAAGGCAAGCGAAGATTTCCCCGAGCCCGAGAGGCCAGTGAAAACGACAAGCTTGTCGCGCGGAATGGTCAGCGAGACGTTCTTGAGGTTATGCTCGCGCGCTCCGCGAATCGCTATGTGGTCAATGGGCAACGGCTGTTCATTCCTTTTCTCGTTTTACCGCAAACGTTCCGCTCGCTATCGCGAGCAGCTTTCCCTCTTTGTCTTCGACCCGACACTGCGTGACGACAGTCCGGTGACCGGCATGGACGACCTTTCCGGTAGCGCGCAGGTTCTCGCCAATCTTCGCGGCGTTGATGAAAGTCAGCTTGAGATCGAAGCTGGTCGCCCGTACGACGCCAGGCTTGATGGTGTGCACCGATCGCGCCATCGCCGAATCGGCGAGGGTGCTGATGATACCGCCGTGAACGAACCCGGACTTGTTGGCCATGTCATCAGTGGCCGTCATGTGCACCACCGCGGTTCCCTGCCCAGTTTCGACGAGCTTCAACCCCAACCACGCCCAAACGCGCGACGGCGCAACCTCCAGGTCACTCACGGCCCTGTCCCTCCGGCACCGGCATACATGTCGACGAAGCCCTGGCCACCAGCCGTCCCTGTTCGTCGAGCACGTCGGCTTCGCTGAAAAGCAGCGTCTGCTTCATCTCGACCACGCGACCCACGGCACGGATCCGGCCCGAGATCACCGGGCGAATGAAATTGATCTTCAGCTCGATGGTCGTGTTCCACATCCCGTCTTCCTGGAGAGTCCCCAGCGACATACCCATCGCGGCATCTGCGATCTGGGTGATGACCCCACCCTGAACCACGCCGCCACCGTGGCGGTGCTGTGGACCGGCCTCCAGCTCGAGCACGACGCGGCCGGGCTCGGCCTCGCTGATGCGCGCCCCGAGAGTGGCCATCCACCCGTCCGGCTCCGCTTTTAGCATCTCCGCCGCTCGGCGGACGTTCTGCACGCCTACTTGCGGCGCCCGCGCCGCGAATCCCAGTTGCGCACCATCGTCTTCTGCCGCGGCGCGGCCGCGATCGCGAGCGCCACGTCCCCGTCGTCCTCTTTCGTGCCTGCGTCCTCTCCCGAAAGGCGTTTGCGCAGCGCGATGATGCGGTCTCGCACCCGCGCCGCATCTTCGAACTGCAGCTCCTTCGACAGCCGCCGCATCTCCTTCTCGAGGTCGCGCACGATCGCCAGCAGGTCCTCGCGTGGCACGCCGGCTCCCGCCATCAGCTCGACAGCGTCGGCCTGCAGGTCCTTCTCCTGGATCTCCAGCGCATAGATCGCCTTCCTCACGCTCGCCGGCGTGATGCCGTGCTCGACGTTGTAGGCGATCTGCCGGTTGCGCCGTCGCTCGGTCTCGTCGAGCGCCTGCCGCATCGAGTCGGTGATCTTGTCGGCGTACATCACCACGTGCCCTTCGACATTGCGAGCGGCCCGGCCGATGATCTGGATGAACGACCTGAACGCCCGCAGGTAGCCCTCCTTGTCAGCGTCCAGGATGCCGATGAACGCAACCTCGGGAAGATCGAGCCCCTCTCTCAGGAGGTTGATGCCAACCACGACATCGACGGCTCCCGTGCGGAGGTCGGTGAGGACCGAGATCCTCTCCATCGCATCGAGCTCGGAGTGCAGGTACTTGACCTTGACGCCAAACTCGCGCAGGTAGTCCGCCAGGTCTTCAGCGAATCGCTTGGTCAGAGTCGTCACCAGCGAGCGCTGGCCCAGCTCAGTCCGCCTCTTGACCTCGGCGAGCAGGTCGTCGATCTGGCCGGCCGTCGGCCTCACCTCGACTGTGGGGTCGACCAGGCCGGTCGGCCGCACCACCATCTCGACGGTCTGCTGGGCGCGCCGCATCTCGTAGGGCCCGGGCGTCGCCGACACGTAGATGACCTTGCCCGCGCGCTCCTCCCACTCGTCGAAGCTCAGCGGGCGGTTGTCGAACGCGCTCGGCAGGCGGAACCCGTACTCGACCAGCGCCGCCTTTCGCGATCGGTCACCGCCCAGCATCCCCCCGATCTGCGGCACCGCGACGTGAGACTCGTCGACGAAGATCAGCGTGTCGTCGGGCAAGAAGTCGAGCAGCGTGTAAGGGGCATCGCCGGGCTGCCTCCGCGTGAGGTGGCGCGAGTAATTCTCGATGCCTGCGCACGTACCCGTCTCGCGCAGCATCTCGAGGTCGAAGTTCGTGCGCTGGCGCAGCCGCTGGGCCTCGAGCAGCTTGCCGTGATCCTCGAACCATTTGGAACGCTCATCGAGCTCGGCCTCGATGTCGACCATCGCGAGCCGGAGCTTGTCCGCCGGCGTGACGTAGTGCGAAGCCGGGAAAACCGTGAACTCGGTGCGAGGCCCGAGGATCTCTCCTGTGGTTGCATCGAGCTCCTGGATCCGCTCGATCTCATCGCCGAAGAACTCGACCCGATAAACCTTCTCCTCGTTTGACGGCACCAGGTCGACGACGTCGCCGCGAACACGGAAGCGCAGGCGCGCCAAGTCGTAGTCGTTGCGCTCGTAAAGCATCTCAGTGAGCTTGCGAAGGAAGACCTCGCGCCGGATCGTCATACCTTTCGTGACCGTCAGCGACTCGCCCATGTAGTCCTCGACCGAACCGATGCCGTAAATGCAGCTGATGCTGGCCACCACCAGCACGTCACGCCGCGTCATCAGCGACTGCGTGGTCGAGTGACGCATGCGGTCGATCTCATCGTTGCGGCTCGAGTCCTTCTCGATGTAGGTGTCGCTGCGGGCGATGTACGCCTCGGGCTGGTAGTAGTCGTAGTAGCTCACGAAGTATTCGACAGCGTTGTCGGGCATGAGGCGCCGAAACTCGGCGCACAGCTGGGCGGCCAGCGTTTTGTTCGGGCTCAACACGAGCACCGGGCGCTGGAGCTGCTCCACGGCCCACGCCATGACGTTGGTCTTGCCGCTTCCGGTCACGCCGGCCAGGACCTGTTGGGTCAGCCCGGACTGCACGCCCTGGACCAGCTTGGCGATGGCTTCAGGCTGGTCCCCTGCGGGCTGGAAGGGTGCGTCGACACGAAAGCGGGAGGCCATGTGGATCTTCAATTCTAGGGCGAACTAACGTTCGACAGGGGGTAAAGCAGCGCCGCGAGGGCGTTATCCCTGTAACGACAAATTCAAGGAGGAACTCCGTTATGAAGGATCAGGCACGCGGCAAGGCTGAGGAGATCAAGGGCAAGATCACGGGCGACAAAGCCGAAGAGCTCAGGGGCAAGGCCCGGCAGACGGCCGGCAACGCCAAGAGCCAGGTGCGAGACATCCAGGCCGACGTAAAAGAAGAGGTCGACAAGCACCGCGACCACAATCACGCCGACGAGTCACGGTAGCGAGAGGATCAACGCGTCGACGATCGAGCCGGCGCTGAGCCCCTGATCGCCTGGCGGGATGCGCACCAGAGCGTGCGCTCCCGCCAGTGACATCAACCGCGACGACGACTGCGAGCCGGTGGTGCTCGCGACGAGATCCCGGCCCTCTCGATGGAGGTTCACGCGCTGGTACTCGGTCCGATCGCCGCTCGCGCGGGCGTCGTATGCAAGTCGCACCGGCAGCGCAGGGCGCTGCAATGCGGCAAAACCCTGCATCTTGCGCAGCGCGGGCCGCACGAACACCTCAAAAGTGACGAGCGACGACACGGGAAACCCGGGGAGACCGAATGCCATTCGTTCCCTGCCGCCCTGGAGAGGAATCGTCGCGAACGTAAAGGGTTTTCCAGGTCTCAGCTTCACTCGTCCGATGTGAACTGAACCGAGCGCCTCGAGCAGCGGCTTGATGAGGTCGTGGGTCCCCACCGACACCCCGCCCGAGGTCACCAGCACATCGACTTCGCGCAGCGCGTCCACGACCAGCTTGCGCAGCGCCTCCGGCTCATCAGGGCCGATGCCGAGGCTGTGGACCTCGGCACCCGCCTCGCGCAGCGCCGCCAGCAATGCCCACCGGTTGGAGTCGACGATCTGTCCGCGCCCGGGCTTTTCTCCAACCTCGACGAGCTCGTCGCCCGTGGACAGCAATGCGACCCGCGGCCGCCGGCGCACTGGCAGCCTGGGGAAGTTGAGAGCCGCCGCCAAACCGAGCTCAGCAGCCCCCAGCTGGGTACCGGCTGCCACCACCCTCTCGCCCGCCCGCACGTCGGCGCCGGGAGCATGGAAATTGGCGCCAGGTCGGAGCTGCGCCGGGGTCGTCACCACGTCGCCAGCGACCTCCACCTCCTCCACCATGACCACGCAATCGGCGCCGTCGGGCACCACGCCCCCGGTCAGGATTCGAACCGCGGTGCCGGGCAAGATGGCGCCCGCGAACGGGCGGCCGGCGGCCGACTCGCCAAGGATGCGCAGCGGCTTGCCCGCGTCAGCCGACCGCACCACGTAGCCATCGACAGCGCTGGACGGAAATACCGGCAGCGAAGCCGGCGCCACCAGGTCCTCGGCCAGCACCCGGCCGATGCAGTGTGCCAGCGCGACCCGCTCGACGCCGAGGACAGGGGTTCGCTCGAGCACGAGCGCGGCGGCCTCGTCGACCTCGATCAGCGGATAGGTGGACGCCCTCAAGCAGCTGGTCGGCGTTTATTCGTAGCGGAGGGCTTTGACTGGGTCCTGCAGCGCTGCGCGCAACGCGGGTAGCAGTCCGCTCACCGTGCTGAGCAAGATCGCAATTGCAAGCGCGGCCACCACCACCCAGGCATCGGTCCTGAAAACGTCCAGCCCGCCCGCCGCCACGCCCTGAGTGAGCCGGTCGACCGCGGCATTGCCGACGCGGGCCAGAGCCACGGCGATCACCGTCCCAATCAGCCCACCGGCGAGCCCGATCACGGCGGCCTCGGCGACGAACAGGAGCAGAACGTCGCGCGACCGCGCGCCCAGCGCCTTGATCACACCGATCTCCTTCGTCCTTTCGAGCACGGCCGTGTACATCGTGTTGGCGATTCCAAGACAGGCGAGCAGCAGCGCGACGATGGCGAGGCCGAGCAACGCGAGGCGAAGCCTCGACAGCAGGTCCTCGAAGCCACGGAACTGGTCGCCGAACGTCTGCGCCTGGAATCCGAGCGACGTGACGTGGTCGCGCAGCGCACTGACGGCGCTCCCGGAATCAGCCAGCAAAGTGACACTTGCGAACTCGCCACTTCTCCACCCGTTGGCCTGGGCGAGCTGACCCCAGTAGGTTCCGGCCAGCGTGTAGGGCACCATGCCGCCGGCAGCGCCCGCGAGCATGAACCGGCTCGGAATGATCCCGACCACCGTCAGCTGCATCGGCACGTGATTGGCGGCCGGGTTCTTCTGCTGACCCGGCAGCGCCAGGACGCCGTAAAGCGCGCTGAACTTGACCGGCATGTTCAGCGCGGTGGCCGGGTTGCCGAACCCCAGGGCGACCGCCTGAGTGTCGGTGAGCAGAACCTCTGGCGCAGTGTCCGATGAAGGAAACCGACCCGCACTCAACGTCAAGTTGCTGCTGGCCTGACTCCGTGGAGGCAGCGAGACCAGTGCGCCTGCGATCGGAACGGTGCCGGCGACCGGCCCGCCCGCAAACGTCCCTGTCATCGCAATCTGCCCCCAGGCCGCGGTCACGTGCTGCTGCCCGGCAAGCGTGGCCAGAGTCCCCGCGTCGAATGACGACGAGCCGGCCTGCGCCGCCGGGTACACGACCACCTGGTGCAGCTGGCTCTTCGCCAGCGCCGGCGCGCTCAAAGCGCTCTGGAGTCCGCCCGCCAGGGCCACGATCAAGCTCATCGCCGCGATGCCGATGGCGACACCGGTCGTGGTGAGACTCGTCCGCAACGGCCTGCGGCCGGCGCTGCCAAGACCGACCTTCAGCGTGTCGCGCCAGTGCAGTCGCGCCGGCGGGGTCACCGGGTCCTGTTTGCGCACGGTCTGCTTGCCGTGGTCGAGCTCGATCGCGCGCCCGTCGACCATCCTGACCACGCGCCGCGCGCGCCGTGCCACCTCGTGATCGTGGGTGACGAGCACCACAGTCGCCCCGCGGCGATTGAGGTCAACCAGGAGCTTGAGGATCACCTCTCCGGCGGCGGAATCGAGGCTGCCCGTCGGTTCGTCGGCAAGAATCAGGCCAGGCCGGTTCGCGAGAGAGCGAGCGACCGCCACCTTCTGCTGCTCGCCTCCTGAAAGGCGGCTCGCCCGCGTCCTCGCCCGCCCTTCCAGGCCGACCAGCTCGATCAGGTGCCGGGCACGACGGCGCCTCTCCTCGATCTCCACGCCCGCGAGCGTCAGCGGCAATGCGACGTTATCCTCGACGCTCATCGAGGGCACGAGGTTGAACGACTGGAAGATCGTGCTGACCCGCTGCAGGCGGTAGTCGGCCAGGTCGCTGTCGGAGAGCTCGCCCAGGGGTAATCCCGCCGCGTAAACGTGGCCTGAGCTCGGACGATCGAGGCCCCCCATCATCGAGAGCAACGTCGTCTTGCCGCAACCCGACGGACCGACCACGGAGACGAACTCGCCCGGACCGATCTCGATCGAGACATCTCTCAGCGCGGTGACGCGCATGTCCTCGTCGCCGCCGAAGTCCCGCGACACGGAATCGAGGCGCAGGCCGACCGCCTGGCCGATGAGATCGGCGTACCTGTCGTCCTGCGCGACGGTGACGGGAAGCAGGGTCGCCGGCGGAATCGCGGGGGTGGTCTGCGCCACCGTCCTGCTCTCGGCCAGGACGTGGGCCGGCCCCGAGGCGGCGGCGTCTTTCGGCTTTCGGCGTTGCGCTTGCCTTCGCTCGGCCTTGCGCGGCTCGTTGACCACACCCGGTGTAACGGGCGGCGCGACGGCTGGTTTCGCCGGGGCGCCGATCTCGGAGAGGACCGCCTGCAGGCTCAGCCCGTCAGCCGCTGCCGCCTGGCGCTGGGCACGTCGCTTCCGGCCTCCGGAGCCACCCGAATCAGCATCAGATCGATCAACTTCCGTGGCCACCCCACCGCAGAGTCTAAGGGGTCAAAGGACGGTCGGTTGACGGTACCGACACCTGGTCGGCAAGCCACTGAATGTAGGCTGGACTGCCACTTTCAATGGCGATCTGGAGGATCTCCGGGACCTCGTAAGAATGGTTGGCGAGGACGTAGTCCTGCACCGCCTGGGCGCGCGATTCGACCGTCTTGATGAGCAGCAGCGACTCGTGCTCTCGCTTGAGCAGGCCCTCCTCGTAATAGAAGGAATGGACCATCGGGATCACGGTGCAGCACGCAGCGATGCGTCCTTCGACCAGGCCCTCGCCCATCTTTTCCGCATCGTTGCGACCGCCGGCCGTGACCATGATCAGCACCGGGCGATCGGACGACGCACTCGCGCGTTTGTCGCGGCCGTCTTTCATGAGTTCAATTGTCCGCCCTTCGGGGCCGGTCCAACCACACGGTTGCGGCAAGCAGGGCGATGGCACCGAGCAGAAAACCGCCGATGACGTCCGATTCCCAATGGACATCGAGGTAGAGGCGATCGAACGACACGACGATGATGACGACGACCGCCACCGGAACAGCGAGCGCACGCACAACCGGCCACGGAGCCAGACGTCTCACGACAAACGCGATGAGCCCATAGGCGATGACGGCGCGGACAACGTGGCCGCTTGGAAAGCTGTTGAGGCCAGCGCTTCCGGTCAAAAGATCCGTGACGCTGGGCCCGTCTCTGTGGGTACTGGGTCGCGGCGGTCCCGGGTGGTACAGCACGGCCTTGTACACGAGCTCGAGGACCACGCCGCCGGCGAAAGCCAGCACCACCAGAGCGTCCGCGCCGAATCCTCCGCGCCACAGATAGAAGAGAAGGCCGAGCATGAGGATGCTCGTGACCTCGGTACCGCCCAGCTCTGC
>DASXNH010000071.1:0-2339 GCA_036495195.1 Candidatus Dormiibacterota bacterium | reverse complement strand
GCCGAGCAGCCAGTTGCCCATCATGCCGATGCCCTTGCCGCTCGGGCCCTGCGGTATCGGGATGTAGCCCATCTTGCCGATCACCTGGGAAACGCCCTGCGCTTCGACCACGCCGGTGACCTCCGCAGGCCAGGTGGTTGACTGGAATGCATGCCCGATCGCGATCAACCGGTCGCGGTCGGCCGCATCGGTGTTCTCGGCGCCGGGTTCGGCGTACTTCTTCAGCGTCTGGGTCAGGAAGGTGATCGCGTCGATCGATGCGGTGGAGTCGAGCATGACCTTCCAGTTTGCGTCGAAGATGTCACCGCCGAACGACCACAGGATCGGCAGCGAGTCGCTGCTCGCCGGGTTGGTTGCCTTGCCGCGGATGACGTAGCCATTGAAACCGGGCTTGTTGAACTTCTGGGCGTTTGCCAGCACATCGTCCCAACTGGTTGGCGGGCTGGACGCGAGGTCCTTGCGATACATGAACATCTCGACGTTGCCCACGATGGTGATGCCGTAGAGGTGCGGTGACTTGCCCTGCTCGCTCGGCGGCACCGGCCCACTCGGTGGCGGCCACGTTCCGACGTCATAGACGATGCTCGGGATGTCCGCATCGCGGGTGAAGCCGAAGTTTGCGTCGAGTGGCTGGAGCGCGCCCATCGTGCCGAACTTAGGCATCCAGGGGTCGTCCATCATGCATAGGTCGTAGGACGAGCCATTCGCCTGGAAGGTCGTGACCAGCTTCTCGAAGAGCTGATCGTAGGGAAACTCGACGACCTCAATCGTGATGCCAGACTGCGATTGGTACATGGGTGCGACTTTCTTCAGCGGCCCATCCTCTGCCCCCTGGACGGCGGCAATCGTCAGCTTGGACGGCTTGCTGGAGGTGCTTGTCGGACTGCTGCAGGCTGCCAGGAACGCCTGGATCGAAGTGACCGAGGTCAACATCGCTCCCGTGGCGGCGGTCCGTTTGACGAATTCACGCCGGGAGATTGGTTCCATTCGCGTTCCTCCTGTGGAGGTTGACGAGGTCCCCTCTTGGCGGGGTTTCATCGTATACGAATACGGGTGCCGGCGGTGAGGCTCGATCGCGGCGACGTTGCGACGCCCCAAGGAGCGCCGCAGCCTTACCCGGCACCACCCTTCGAGCTCCGATAAACTCCAAACTGGGGGAAGGAACTCACTTGCACGTCGGCCTGGTGGGGAGCGGGAGGATTGGCGCCTTTCACGCCCGCGGCCTGAGCGAGAACCCACAGGTGGATCAGTTGACAATCGCTGACGCCGATCCACACCGCGCGGCTGAGGTGGCCCAGGTGGTGGGCGCGCGGTCCGTCGAGATCCCCGAGGCGCTTTTCGATACTGGGATCGATGCACTCGTCATCGCCGCCGCAACTCCTGCGCATGCAGCGTTTCTCCATATGGCCGCAGATCGGGGCGTTCCAGCGTTCTGCGAGAAGCCGATCGCTCTGGACCTCGCCGCCACGGACGCGGTGATCGACCACGTCGAGCGGGCCGGGATAATGGTCCAGATCGGCTTCCAGCGCCGCTTCGACGCCGGCTATCGGGCGGCGAAAGAAGCGGTGCGATCGGGCGCGCTGGGAGACGTGCATATGATTCGGCTTGCGACACATGACCCTGCCCCGCCTCCCGAGGCATACCTGGCCGGCTCGGGCGGCATCTGGCGCGACCTCGCCATCCACGACTTCGACATCGCACCGTGGGTTGTCGGCCGGGCGGTGGTCGAGGTCTACGCCGATGGCCAGGCTAACGCCAGTCTGTTCGCCAAGTACGAAGATGCAGATGCGGCCTGTGCGGTTCTTCGCTTCGAAGGCGGGGTCCTCGGAATCGTCAGCGCTTCGCGTAACGATCCTCGCGGGTATGACGTCCGCATGGAGGTCTTTGGGCTTCGCGATAGCATCGCGGTTGGATGGAATGCGCGCACTCCGCTGCGGTCGATCGAACCCGGCGTCGCCGCTCCGCACGAGCCCGGATACCGCGACTTCATCGATCGCTTCGAGCCCGCGTACCGGGCCGAGCTCCAGGGCTTCGTTGTCGCGGTGCGCGATCATGCCAAAAGTTCATGCACCGTCATTGAGGCGCGTCGCGCACTGGTGATCGCTCTTGCGGCCGACCGCTCGCGGCGCGAGCGCCGGCCGGTGCGAATTGAGGAGGTCGGATGATGGTGGCCGGACAACCAACGCGTCCGGCAAGGCTGGCGGAGAGGGAGAGATTTGAACTCTCGATGGGCCAGTGACCCATAACGGTTTTCGAGACCGTCGCCTTCAACCGGACTCGGCCACCTCTCCAGACAGCGCCGCCGGGCTGGGCGGTTATGGCGGTCCCGACCGGATTCG
>DASXNH010000070.1:0-7220 GCA_036495195.1 Candidatus Dormiibacterota bacterium | reverse complement strand
AGAAATCCGGCAGGACCTTGATCGCGACGCTGCGATCGAGAGCGCCATGGTGCGCTTTGTATACAGTCGCCATGCCCCCGCGTCCGATTGGAGCAACAATTCGATATGGACCCAGGGCAAACCCTTCCGCGAGTTTCAATTATCGATTGCGCGCAAATTCATGGTCTCCTGGACTCTTGAGACCCAGAAGACCGAGCCCAACGCCACGGACATCTTGGCGAAGGCGAGGTAATCGAAGAGCCGCGAGAATCCACGGAACCAGGAAGTCGTCTGATTCAGTTCCCCAGGAGCGACCATCGAAATGGTGGCAACCATCGCGGGGGTGAGCAACAGGATGCACGCAAGCATGAGGATGGCAATCATTGCGACCGAACGTCCTTCCGAAAACTCGACAACGGCTGGCGGGCGGCCGGAAGCCGCGCCCCTCAGGTGGTGAAGAGTGCCTGCGCTAGCTGATGCAAGGTTTGATGCCATTGATAACGCGCTCCAATCGGCACGCTAGCACACGCCTTCCGAGACCCGTTAATTCATTACTTATCAAGAGGCTTGAAAATCGCGTCCATTCGGGTAGTTTTCCCCTACCCGAACGGTTATAGCCAGTCTTCCTTGGTCGCCTTTCGAGCCAGCTCCGTCCGGTTGGACGCACCCAACTCCTGGAGCAGCTTGTGCACATGGAATTTGACGGTGTGCGGGCTGAGGTGCACCTTGGTTGCGATGTCCTTGTTGGAGACGCCTTCGACCAGGTATCCCAATATCACCTTCTCAAGCTGGGTCAAGTCGGGCGGAGGGTTGCGGACTTTCACTGGGGGGACGGCCTCGAGCCTGCTTAGCATCGCCGCTTTGTCGATGGCGATCGCAGCCTCGCTGGCAATGGCCTCGAGAAAGGCCAACCATTCTTGGTCGGGATCGACCACTGTTCGGTTGAATACCTCGAGAACGCCTAGGAGGTTGCCGCGCCCGATCAGCGGGACGGCGCGGTAGGTTTTGAAGCCCTCGCGTGCAAATAAAGTCCTTCGCCTGAACTGAGAGAAATCGCTCGAGGTCGTCACCGTCTCAATCCGCCGACCCGAGATGACACGTCCCACGATGCCCTCGTCAACCGGAAGGCGGACGTCAGCATTGGCGGCGAACTGAAATCCCGCACTTGCGGCCATTGACAACATCCCGTCCTGATGGTCCAAAAGCAACACATCGGCGGCGTCGACATCAGTGCCCGCCGTCACCTGGTCGAGGATCACCTGCAGGATGAGCCTCAGATCTGGGCTGACGCTCACGGCCAAACCGACATTACGCAGTCTCGTAAGGCGATCGAGTCGGCTCGTAGCATCGACATATAGCTGCGCATTCTCCGCCGCGAGTCCTGTTCGGTCGGCTATAGCCTGCAGCCATCGCACGTCGGCTTCCGTAAGGGGATTAGACGTGCGCCTCTCGAATAGACCTAGCGTGCCTACAGTCGCGCCGCGAGCCCGCATCGGCACCACCATCACGCCCAAGTAGCGAGGAGCTGTTCGAACCGGAGGTGGGCGGCTCGCAAGCAGGGCGCGCACCTCAGGTGACAAAGTGGCGATGAATTCGTCGTACTGCACGGCCGGCAGGAGGACTGGCTCCCCGGTTTCAATGACGCGCAGCGCCACAGTGGTAGCCGCGTCCGCGGTCAAGTTCAATCGCTCGATGTATCCGGCGACCATTGGATCGGCGTCGTTGGCGCCGATCATCCGGACCGTGCGCTGGTCTTTGGTGATGAGCGACGCCACCCAAGTTCCGCTGCGAAGTCGGCTGAGGGTGGCCGTGACGATCCTCAATATCTCTTCGGGGTCGAGTCGTGCGCTGGCGATTTGATCGGTGATGTCAGCCAGAGTCCGGTCATCGCTCGGCAGATCATTGAGCCTTCCGCGCACGACGATAGCCGTCACATCCGTCAGCGTTGCGATCACACAACGTAACTCTCCATCGCTCGAGCGGACTGGAGAGGCGTCAACCTGTATCCACGCGCGAGTACCGTCTGCTCTATCGACTCGGGCGAGAACACCAGCCTGGGTATCCCCGCTTCGAGCCACCGCCAGAGCTGGGTGTGTGTTGTGGTTGCTTCGCCGCCCGTCCGGGTCTGTAATCAGCCAGCCGCTCTCCTCAGCAGACGTCGCCAGCAGATGATCACGGCTATGCCCAAGCAAGCCAGACGCCGCCTCGTTGGCCTCGACGACCTTGCCGTCGGCGTCATAAACGATGAGCGCGCCGGGGACATCGTCGATCGAAAGGTCCAGCCTCATGTGGCAAAGTCCTGGCGACAGTTTCGATGCCAGGGTTGGACAACTGACTCGGTCTCCAGCTGCCGCAGCTGCCGATTCACGCGAGTTGAGTGAGGTTGAGACGTGCTGCTGCCTGGCCAAAATGGCTGCTTGCGGCCGTCGCCGCTACCGCGATCAGAAACCGTAATTTTCAAATTCCCGCGAGCTCGACCTGCCGGAAGGTTACCTGAGTGGTCGAGCGGAAATGGAGCAAGCGACGTCATGCGCCTACCGACCACGATAAGCAACGGCAAAGTGGGGCGGTGCCATGGTTGGCTCCTTACCACGATGCGAGCCGGTCGTTACGCGGCGACCGAAACGTCGGCCATCTTTGGATTATTAGGAAACGCATCAGCGGCAGGAATTCACGGACTTGAAGCATTGGGCCCCGATTTGCCAATCAAAATCGCCATTCACAGGGATGGGCGGCGAGCCCACAACTTCCATGGGGCTGGTGCCCTGTATCTCCAGTGCTACGAGGCGCTACGGACCTGCCGGCGCCACTAACCACGATCCGTCGTGGCATTTGAATGGCCGTCGACAGCTGCGCCTGGGGGGCGCGTTGCCGGACACTCCGGAATAGAGTTGCGTCGTGTCAGGAGGCAAGGATGGCCCTCCACCTGAGGCCCAGCCAGACGATTCGGGTCGTCTTGCCGCTATCGCTGCGGCGTCGGACGCATTCAGCGACGCGGTACCAGACATGGAAGCCTTGCTCGCTATCGTCGCCGAGCAGATATCGCGCACGACAGGAGATTTCTGCTCTGTAGTTTTGCTCTCGCCAGACGGCCAACGCATCCAGCCCGTGGCGGCCTATCACCCCGATCCCAGCGTGCTTGAAAGTGCAAGTGCTTTTGTCGGCGTCCCCATTGAGCTCGACGCCGCAGGGCCCTGGAAAACAGCTCTCCAAGAGCGGCGTCCAGTTGTGGTCAAGATCGATCCCGACGATCTGCCTTCGAACCTTGCTTCGCATCAAGCACAGCACATTCGCACGTGGCGGATACGTGAAGCGGTGATGATTCCGATGGTCGCCCAGGGCAGAGTTGTCGGTGGACTCAACCTGAATCGCATGGAGGGGAGCGCTCCCCTCGGCGAACACGACGTCAAGGTTCTGGAGAGCCTCGCGACGCGAGCGGCGCGCGCCATCGTCACCGCACAGCAAATGCGCGAGCAAAAGGTGATCGCGAACGACCTCGAACTGAGGGTGGCAGAGCGCACAAAGGAGCTGACTGAGGCTAACCAATTTTTGGACTCGATGATCGAAAACATCCCCAACATGATTTTTGTAAAAGAAGCGAGCGATCTCCGTTTCGTGCGGTTCAATCTCGCTGGCGAAGAGCTGCTCGGCTTCTCTCGCCATCAGCTGATCGGCAAAAACGATTTCGACTTTTTCCCCGCCGACCAGGCAGAGCTCTTTATCGCGGCTGATCGAGAGGCGCTCCAAAATCGGCATCTTCTCGATATTCCTGAGGAGACCATCCAGACAGAAACCAAGGGTGAACGAATACTTCACACGAAGAAGATCCCGATCCTTGACGCCAATGGCGAGCCGACCTTCTTGCTTGGAATCTCCGAGGACATCACTGAAGCCAGGAAGACGCAAGACGCCTTAGATCAGGCCCGATTAGAGTCTGAGCGAGCCAATCAAGCCAAGAGCCAGTTTCTCGCCAACATGAGCCACGAGCTGCGGACCCCGCTCAATGCCATTCTTGGATTCTCCGAGTTGCTCAGAGACGACGCGACCGACCGGTTTGACGAAGCCACGCGCCGGCGATTTCTGGATCAGATCCACAGCGGCGGGCAGCATCTGCTCGAACTCATCAACGACATCCTGGACCTCTCGAAAGTTGAGGCCGGACGGATGGAGCTACAGCTTCAGCCAATCGTGCTCGGAAACCTGGTCGACGAAGTCCGGGCAACCGTTGAACCTCTGGCTAGAAGCAAGGCGATAGCGCTGCACATCGAGCCTTCTTCCGGAATACGACTGACGGCTGATGCGGCGAAGGTGAGACAGATGCTGTTGAACTTGGTTTCAAACGCGATCAAGTTCACTCCTAGCGGGGGTCGGATTGACATCCGGAGCAGGCAAGTCGAGATGTGGGTGGAGGTAGCGGTCAGCGACACCGGCATTGGGATCGCGGATCGGGACCTCAGTCGCCTATTCAGTGAGTTCCAACAGCTGGATGCCGGCCCCGGACGGCAGCAGGAAGGAACCGGTCTTGGACTGGCCTTAACCAAACGCTTTGCCGAATTGCATGGCGGCCAAGTCAGCGTGGTGAGTGCGCTGGGTGAGGGAAGTACCTTCACGCTGCGGTTGCCACTTCACGCAACAGCGCCGGCAGCGCATGCCGCGGTCGAGCCGCCGTACGTCGCGGCGATTGATCGCGGGCGACCACTGGTGCTGGTGGTGGATGACAATCCACAGGCGGCCGAGATTCTGGCCCGCCATTTGGACGCCGGCGGCTTTCAAAGCGAGCTTGCGAGTACAGGTCCTGAGGCTCTGACCATGGCCCGCGACTTGAAACCGGTGGCGATCACACTGGACATCCTCCTGCCAGAGATCGACGGCTGGGAGGTCCTGAATCGACTCAAAGCCGACGAGGCCACCCGGAACATACCTGTGGTCGTGGTCTCGGTGATCGACAACCCGGAACTGGGCCGCGCTTTGGGCGCGCTTGACTACTTTGTCAAGCCCGTGGACGCACAGGCCCTACTGTCGCGATTGCATCAGTACACATTCCCTACGAAGGTGGAGGGCGAACCGGTTCGAGTGCTGGTTGTGGATGACGAGCTGGCCAACCTCGAACTGCTCGAAGCCCTCCTCAGACCCGCCGGTTTTGATGTCCTGAAGGCCGGCAGCGGCCGCGAAGGCATCGAAATGGCGATGTCGCAGATGCCCAATCTGATCCTGCTTGACCTGATCATGCCGGACGTCACTGGATTCGACGTGGTTGAGGCGCTTAGAGGTGACGAGGTAACGCAGTCGATCCCGATAATGGTTTTGACCGCCAAAACTCTCACCAGCGACGACAAGAGAGCACTGAACAGTCAGGTGGCGGCCATATTTGAACGGAACTCGGTCGCTGGAACTGACCTCATCGCTTGGCTTCGGGACATCGTTGCAAAGAGGCGGAGCCTGTGAACTTGGCAGATTTTTCGCCCGACTAGCGTGAATGGCTCACCCGCACACACCGGCCGACGCAACGCCGGTCGGACTCCAAGCCAGCCGGATCCGATGCCGCTAGAGCAGGCGCGCGAGTTGTTCGGACAGCTTCTCCGCGATCATGACCGTCGGGATGTGAGTGAAACCCGAAGGCACGTCGGGCATGATCGAAGCGTCGACAACGCTCAGCCGGTCGATCCCGTGGACGCGACCCGAGGCATCAACCACCGCGCCATCTTCTGTTCTCGTGCCCATCGCGCAGGTACCGACTACATGAGGCACGGAGTAGTGGTTGGCCCGGATCCACTCGAGCACCTCATCATCGCGCGTCCGCGGAGGAGGGTCTGCGCCAAGGCGTTTCATCTCCGGCCGATGCACGAGCTCCATTCCCCGCTCGTAAGCCTCAGCCAACCTCTGCATGTCCGACGGGTCGCGCAGAGTCGGAAGCTCGATGCGAGGAGCGTCTGCGGGATTCGCTGACCGCAGCCGGACCGTGCCTCTGCCGTTCGGGCGCAGCAGCAGGGCCTCTACGTCGTGGGTCGCCGGACTGCCCGCCGTGGCGCTCGGATCTGCCGTCCACAGCATCAAGTCGGGCGCGTCACGGCTTGAGCGGCCGGCGCTGTGAAACGTAGCGATGAGGTGAAGAACCGGAGCCTGGCGCACGGCGCCGGTGTAGACGGACTCGATGTCGATCGCGGGATGGTCGACGAGGTTTGCACCGACACCCTTCAGTTCGGCCACGACCGAGATTCCAACTTCGCGGAGATGTTCGGCCGGACCGATGCCAGATCGCAAAAGGATGGCTGGGCTCGCATATGTGCCCGCGGCGAGCACGACCCAGCCTGCCTCGACTACAGATCCATCCAGCAACCGCACGCCGACCGCGCTCGTGCCCTTCAGCGTGACGCTGGCCACCTCCATGTCGGCACGAATGGCCAGGTTGCCGGGTGCGTAACCGGCTGGGAGGTAGGCATCCGCGGTTGTGACTCGGATTCCGTCCCAACTGTTCATCGGCATACGGCCTGCGCCTACAGCGCCTGGCCGGTTGTGATCCTCAACCGCAGGAAAACCGAGCGCTTCGAGGCCCCGCTCTGCGGCGGTCGTGATCGGGCTGAACTCGAAGTCGAGGTAGCGGCTTGACGGCATCGGTCCGCTCTGGCCGTGATACGGCTGGTCGCCGAAGTCGGTGTCGGACTCGAGGCGCTTGAAGTACGGCAGCAGGTCGTCGAACCCCCAACCCTGGTTGCCGAGAGTCGCCCAAGCGTCGTAGTCGGCCGGATGCCCGCGTGGCGTGAATCGCGTCAGGTACGAGCTGCCGCCTACGAGCTTCTTGCGGCGCAGTTTCCTGACGATGCCGCGCGCATCAAGCTCGGACTCATAACCCCAGTCATAGGCCTCACGCACGATGGTCCAGCCGTCCATGAGCTCGACTGGAGTGTTGGCGCGCAGGTCGGGGCCAGCCTCTAGAAGTAGCACCGACGGCGCACGTGACGACTCCGAAAGGCGGCGGGCGAGCACGCATCCGGCAGCGCCGGCACCGACTATCACCACGTCGAACCCGCGGTTGAAGTCAGGATCATGGTGGCCTTGCATCGTGGCCATTATCTGGCGCCGCCCGGGCTCCAGGGCCGGACCTTCGGTGGGATCTCAGCGGCTTCGACGAGTGTGCTCACACGCAACAGCACGTCCATTGCTGTGGCTGTCACTCTGACGAAAAGTGGCGGGGATGGATGGGAATCGAACCCACCCAGGACGCCTCAGCAGCGCCCCGCAAC
>DASXNH010000069.1:0-7106 GCA_036495195.1 Candidatus Dormiibacterota bacterium | reverse complement strand
GGCCGCCCAGTTTCTTCTTGATGGACGCGAGCTCGTCCTCATCGCTGCGCAACCTGACGAACAGCGCCGGCTTGTCCATCAGCGCCCTCATCATCGGCGCGACCATGCGCTTTCTCTTGTCGAGGAAGGCAAGACTCAAGGGCTGCACCTTGACGCTGCGGATGTTCTCGTAGGGGATGAGCACGCTCGAACGCAGGGCGGAGACCTTCAGACCGTCGTCAAGCGGCTCCGCGTAGCTGCGGTACTTGTAGAAGAGGAACGCACCGCCCAGGAGTAGACCGCTCGGGATGTAGAGGGCCCAGATCAGGTTTGAAGTCGACGTGAGCTGGCCCCTGTAGAGCATCAGCGCGCTCATGCCCACTCCGACCAGGACCAGGAACCCTGCGAAGAATCGCTGCTGGCGCCACAACTGGTCCGCGTAGAGGATCGGCTGCCTGGGGCTGGCCGGCTGGGCCTGGGTGGAGGTCTCGGTTGAGCTCACGACGCTACTGATTATCGGGTAGCGACCAGCCTCGACTTCGTTCCACCGCCCTGCGCCATTCGGCTTGGAGGCTGTCAGCCTGGTCCCGAGACATCGTCGGCTCGAACTCCCGGTCGAGCTTCCAGAGGTCCGCGAGATCGGCGTCCTTCCAGAGTCCGGCGCCCAGCCCGGCAAGAAAGGCCGCGCCGAGAGCCGTCGTCTCGACCTGGCGCGGGCGCCTCACCGGGATGCCGAGCAGGTCGGCCTGGAACTGACAGAGGACATCCATGACCACGGCGCCGCCGTCGACGCGCAGCTCACGAAGCGGCTCGCCGGCGTCCTGTTCCATCGCCTCGACCACGTCGCGGGTCTGGTAGGCCATGGCCTCGACCGCCGCTCGCACGAGCTGGGCACGCCCGCTGCCCTGCGTCAGCCCAACGATCGTCCCGCGCGCGTAGGCATCCCAATGAGGTGCGCCGAGGCCGGCGAATGCAGGAACCAGGAACACACCGCCGCTGTCGGGGATGGACGCCGCAAGCGGACCGGCCTCTGCAGCGCTCTCGATGATTCGCAGCCCGTCCCGCAGCCACTGCAGCGCGGCGCCGGTGATGAAGATGGCACCTTCGAGCGCATAGCTGAGCCGGCCGGCGCGCCGCCACGCGACGGTGGTGAGCATCCCCGAGGTCGATGGGACGCGCTGCGCGCCCGTTTGCATCAGCACGAACGAACCGGTCCCATAGGTGTTCTTTGCCATGCCGGGAGTGATGCACGCCTGGCCGAACAGCGCGGCCTGTTGATCGCCGGCGATGCCGCAGATCGGCGCATCTATACCGGCGAACACCGACGGATCGCTGTGCGAGATCTCGCCGCTTGAATCGCGAACCTCCGGAAGATTCGCAAGCGGAACGCCGAACAGCGCCGCCATCTCTTCGCTCCATACTCCCCGCCCGATGTCGAACAGCAAGGTGCGGGATGCGTTCGATGCATCCGTCACGTGGTCGAGCCCTGCGGATAGCCGGGCGACCAACCAGCTGTCGACAGTGCCCAGCGCGGCAGTGTCACTCCCCTTCACGCTCTTGATCACCCAAGCGAGCTTGGTGGCGGTGAAGTAGGGATCCAGCACCAGGCCGGTGACCTCGCGGACGCGCGCCTCATGTCCCGCTTCGCGCAGTCGCGTGCATTCGTCCGCCGTTCTGCGGTCCTGCCACACGATCGCGTGCGTCAGCGGCTTGAGCGTTTTCCGATCCCACACAACGAGCGTCTCTCGTTGGTTGGTGATGCCGATGGCGCGGACATCGCCTGGATTGGCGCCGGCCGCCTCAAGCGCGTCACGCGCGCTGACTTGGACCGCGGACCAGATCTCCTCCGCGTCGTGCTCCACCCATCCCGGCTGCGGGTAGTGCTGGGTTATCTCGGAGTAGCCCTTGCCTCGGACGTGGCCGTCCATGCCGACGGCGACTGCGGTGGCCCCCGTGGTGCCTTCGTCGAGGCTGAGGACGACTGTGCGCTCAGCCAATCGTGACCGCTGCTACTGGCCTGCTTTCCAGACTCGGTTCAGGCTGCCGGTCGAGTAACCCTCGAGGTCGACGGCGACAAACTTGTAGCCGGCCGCGAGCAGTAGCTCGACCACACGATCGCGCTCCGCGACCACGCGTTGGATCTCATGCGCCTCGACCTCGATCCTGGCCACGTCGCCGTGGTGGCGGACGCGTACCTGCCCGAAGCCGATCGCCTTCAATGCGTGCTCTGCAGCTTCGATCTGGCGCAGGGCGGCCACCGTCACCGGGGTGCCGTGCGGGATGCGCGACGACAGGCAGGCGAATGAGGGCTTGTTCCAGTTCGGGAGGCCAAGGGTGCGCGCCGCGGCGCGGATGTCGGATTTGCCCATGCCCGCCTCGAGCAGTGGAAAGCGCACCCCGCGGCGGACTGCCGAACCGTGGCCGGGCCGGTGGTCGCCGGCGTCGTCAGCTGTCGCCCCGTACGCGAGGTGCGCCAGACCGAGGTCGTGCTGGATGGGCTCGAGCGTGTCGAACAGCTCCTCCTTGCAGTGGAAGCAGCGATCCGGGTTGTTCTTCGCGTAGGACTCGAGCTCGAGCTCGCTCGTCGTGACCTCGACCAGGCGGGCGCCCAGGGATTGCGCCAGGGCACGCGCCTCCTGCTGCTCGGACTCGGGATACGCGGGTGAGCTGGCAAGCACTGCGACCGCGCCGTCACCCAGCTCTTCGAGGGCGAGCTTCAACAGCAGGCTTGAGTCGACTCCACCCGAGTAGGCGACGAGTACCGAACCGAGGTCGCGCACGATCCCTCGTGCTTGGTCGAGGCGGGCGGTGTCGAGACGGTCGAGCTGAATCATCCTCTCTGATTAGAGAGGTTAGCTGGCCTGGGCTTGCGAAGGCTCCATGGCCGGCGTGCCACACCAGGCCTCGTAGTCGATCAGGCCGGTCACAGTCGGGTGCTCGCCGCAAAGCGGGCAGGCCTTGTTGTGGGGCAGCTTCAGCTCGCGGAAGGTCATGTCCTCGCCCTCGAACAGCAGGTAGCGGCCGATCATCGGGCGCCCGATGTTCAGCAGGTACTTGATCGTCTCGAAGGCCATCATGCTGCCGATGATTCCGGGGAGCACTCCGAACACGCCGGCTTCGGCGCAGCTCTGCACCTCGCCTGGCGGCGGAGGCTCTGGGAACAGGCAGCGGTAGCAGCCGGTGCCTTTGGCGGAATCGAACAGCGCCAGGCGCCCTTCAAACCGAAGGATGCTGCCGTGCACGAGCGGTTTGGCAAGGAAGTGGGCCGCGTCGTTGGCCAGGTATCTCGTTGGAAAGTTATCCGTGCCGTCCACGATGATGTCGTAGGGGGCGAAGATCCGCGTTGCGGTCTCCGAGTTCAGATGCTCGCTGATCGGAACCACCTCGACGTCAGGGTTCAGGTTGCGCAGGGTCTCCGCGGCGGACTCGACCTTGAGCCGGCCTATGTCCTTGGTGCCATGGAGCACCTGGCGCTGGAGGTTCGAGGCATCCACGGTGTCGAAGTCGACGATCCCGACCTTGCCGACTCCCGCCGCCGCCAGGTACATGGCCGCAGGGGAGCCGAGGCCGCCCGCGCCCAGCAGAAGGACGCTCGAGCCCAGCAGCTTGCGCTGTCCGGCTCCGCCCACCTCGGGCAGGATGAGGTGCCGCGCGTAGCGGGAGACCTGGTCGGGAGTGAAGCTGCGGGCGGGTGCCATCTCAGTTCACTATACCCACGGACCCTCTGGGCTTATTCCTAGGGCACTTTGGGGTCGCTTCGCGCTTCTTCCTATAGTGGGGCCGATGGAAACTGAGTACCTGGACGAAGAGCAGGTCATCGCCCTGTACAACAAGGTTCGGACGGGTAAGCGAACCTGGCCGACCGAGATATGGTCCTCCCCCGCCGCGCTTCAGTACGCGGTGACGATCTTCGACTACTGGATCCACAACGTGATGGGCTGGAAGGGCTGGCCTGATGCGCGGGGCAAGGTGAGCCCGGCGCTGCTCGAGGAGCATCGGCTTGCCGACCTCGTCGAGAGCGTGTTCGTTCCCGAGTTCGGCGACGACTGGTTGGACTTCGAGGTCGTGCTCAACGAGAGCATGCGGCTGTCGGAGGACGAATCATGGGCGCCCGACGTGGCCGACCGCCAGGAGCGCGTTGAGGCTGCGTTCGAGCACGCGTTCGAGCAGCTCATCGGCTCGCCCAAGCAGCAGCCCAAGCTGCTCCCCACCTATCACCGGTTTCGCAACCATCTGCTGCGCATGTGGAGCGCGTTCCAGGAGGCCCAGGCCGAGCACGACAAGGCTGAGCGCGAGTCAGCGGAGCGGTTCTGGGCGCAGCTCCGACTTGTCCGCAGCACGCGCGGGCAGGCGGCTGAGGCGTGGTCGATAGTCAACGTCGAGGACGAGCGGCGCGGCGAGGTGACGGTTATCTGGGGTGAGCCACATCCCTACTGCCTGGTGATCCTCGACGATGACCTCGAGGCCGGCGGCTGGGAGCAGGTGATCTACCGGCTGGAGCAGGAGATCCTGGTCGAGGAACCTGGCATTGTCAGCTATGCGGTGTGGCACAAAGGGTTCGTGGGCGAGTACTACCGCTGCGCGGACTGCGGCGAGCTGCACAGCCAGTTCGACGAGGATGCCGCGAACGACCTTCGCCTGGACGACCTGGAGCCGCCCGAAGAGCGGTAGTCCCCGCTTAGCCGACCGTCAGCGTGTAGTTCTTGCCCTCCCAGCCGGTCATGTAGTGCGCCGTCCACTGAAAGGTCGTGCCGGCGGCGAGCTTGTTCGAGGGAACCTCCGCCACCCAGACGCCGAGCGTCGTGTCGTTCGCCTCGACCTCCCCATGAGTCTTCCATTCATCGAATGAGTAGTGGACCGAGCCGGGTCGCGGCAGCTGAACCCTTAGGCGCCGTCCCGGCGCGAGCCGTGTGATCTGATGGCGGTGGGTCCAGACGAACGCGGGGTCATGCGCCGCCCCCTCGGTGTATCTGCGCCGGGCGGGCAGCACGATGTCCGGGAAACCGCCCAGGGCGATGGTCACCAGCAGCTCCAGATACTCCGCATGCGCCCAACCCAGCGGGCTGGCTGATCCCGTGGCGCGGCCGAAGTAGAGACCTTTGGCGGGTATGTCCGGCGCATCCCACACCTGCTCGGGGAGCATGAGCCCCGGCCCCGCGAAAGCTTCGAGCGAGCGGACGATCTCGGCCGCGGGCAGGCCCATCGAGAAGAAATGACGTGCGCGCTCGCCCGTGAGCACGGGCCACGCGCGGCCGCGACCGCTGCCATCCCATGGCGATCCGTCGTCTTTCTCGCCGTAAAGATCGCCCGCGTAACGGCGCCAGCTGGGGCCGGCGGGCAGGGTCACTTTGAGCGTTGCGTCCACGCCCTGCAGGCTGCGGAGAATGCGCTCGTCCTTGGGCCGCCGGAGGCCGTATCGGACCAATTCCAGGAACTCTGGCGCGACGGCGCCAACCGTCGGGCGGAGGTCAGGGTCGCCGGCGAGCCGGACGTATTGGCCGGCGGGAGTCGAGCACCATGTCTCGACGCGATCGTTCCAATAATCGGCGACGGCGCGAAGGTGGCCCGCCGCCACGTGCTCCCCCGCCTCGTGCGCGAACTCGCCGGCGACGATGAGGGCCGCCACGCAGACGGCCAGAGTTGAAGGTGAGAGCCCGCCGAGGTCCTCCCATCTATCGAGCTGGGTGAGCGGGCCCTCGCGAATCAAGAACTGGGCGGCCGGGCGGACCATCACCGGATAAGGATCGTGGTCCAGGAATCCGGCAACACCCAGGCGCCAGGCGAGAAGGATCGGCAGCGCGACCTGGTCGAGCTCGGTGGAGGTCCAGTGTGGGGTGCCGTCAACAAACCAGTTCTGAAACCACCCGCCATCGGGACGCTGTCGCGATTGCAGGTGGCGGAAGGCGCGCAGGGCCGCGGCGGTGTCCCCCGCGTCGAGAAGTGCGGTCGCGATGCGGCACAGGTCCCGCGGCCAGACGAGATGGTAGACGTGGTTGCCGTTGTGGTTGCTCTCACCCCAAGGCGAGCAAGGAGCCGCAATGAATGCGCCCGCGTGCGATTTGTCCTCGAGGCAGCGCAGCACGGCGAGCGATGAGTTGGCCAGCGCGCCCTCGTCGCCGCTGACCTTGCTGAGGGCGGCCGGGAGGTCCGACTGCGTTCTCCACGCGCGCTCGAATGAAGCGCGCACATTTCCCGCCCCCTTTTGGAGGACGTGTCGCGCAACCTCTTCGGCATCCGCACGCGTGTGTGCGAAGCCGATCGCGATCTGGAATGAGCCGGCCCTGATGCCCAGCTCGGCGCCGACCGCGACATTGCCCGGGCCGGCGCGGTCGTAGAAGTTCGTGAGGCCGCCATCGCCGTCGTGCAGGTCGACCTGCAGGTCCGAGCTCTGAAAGTAGCCGATGGTCGCGCGGCTGAACGGTCCGACGATGCACATCCACACGCCCTGCTGGCGCAGAAGCAGCGCGGGTGGATGGGTGTCGAGGACCTGGCCGAAGTTGCCCTCGCTGCCTGGCTGCCAGTGGGCCGAGGCCTGCATGTAGAGCCGGACATCCGGGAGCTCGGGCGTGAAGGTCGCGCTGATCAGGAGCGCATTTTCTTCGGGATCCGAAAAATATTCTTTGGTCAGTCGGTACTCGTGGTGCGTGCTCTCGACGATGAAGCCGGGAGTGCCAGGCGCAAACCACTTGACACTGTGCTGACCATCGGCCGCGTCATCGATCGGAGGGGTGCCGCTCGCGGAGGCGAAGAAGCGCAGCTCGTGGAGCGCGACCCGGTCAATGGAAGGAAAGAAGACCTCGCTGAGCGCTCCGTCCGCAAGCGTGTACCAGAGCTTGCTCTTGGAACCAGGCGCAGCCCCGAACGCCATCTTGCGACCGGGACCCCACATCGGGGGTGCTCCTGGGCCGCCTGGTGCCTCCATCGGGCGTTAAGTATGCGGAGAGGTCACGGCCGATAGAATCGAGCGACGATCCCGATCGACCGGGGAGGTGGCTGAGTGGCCGAAAGCACCCGCCTGCTAAGCGGGTAGGGGGTGTAAAGCTCCCTCGAGGGTTCGAATCCCTCCCTTCCCGCTCTTGTCCTCTCTCAGGACATCGTTCCCGCCTGTGGCAAGTCATTGTGCACAG
>DASXNH010000068.1:0-6933 GCA_036495195.1 Candidatus Dormiibacterota bacterium | reverse complement strand
GCTCCGCCCGCACTCGAGGCCCTGGGCCTGCCGCCGGGTTCGGCATCGGCGCTCACCGAGCGCCAGCTCGCCACGATTGCCACGCCGTTCGGCAGCCTGGGCAGCGGCACCCACTTCGTCGAGGTCTGCCTGGACGAGCGGGACCGGGTGTGGATCGTGCTGCACTCGGGCAGCCGGGGCATCGGCAACCAGCTCGCGACGGCGCACATCAAGACGGCCCGATTGGTCGCCCAGGACGAGGGTCAGGTCCTCGAGGATCGCGACCTCGCCTGGCTGGCGGAGGGACGCCCGGAGTTCGACGCCTACGTGGCCGACATGCTCTGGGCGCAGCGCTACGCCTGGGGCAACCGCGAACAGATGATGGACGCCGCCCTCGCAGCGTTGCGGGTGGCGGTGCCGCACGCCGTCGAGACCGAGCGCATCAACTGCCACCACAACTACGCAGTCAAGGAAACCCACCGCGGCGAAGACGTGTGGATCACGCGCAAGGGTGCGATCCGGGCGGGGCGTTCGGACATGGGCGTCATTCCGGGTTCGATGGGCGCGTCGTCGTTCATCGTGCGCGGCAAGGGCAGCGAGGCCTCGTACCAGTCGAGCTCACACGGCGCCGGCCGGCGCCTCGGTCGCAAGGCGGCGTTCCGCCAGCTGAGCACCGAGTCGCTCCGCAGCGCCATGGCGGGCCGGGCCTGGGACGAGACGCTGGCCGAGCAGCTGGTCGACGAGCACCCCGACGCCTACAAGCCGATCGCCCAGGTCATGGCCGACCAGGCCGATCTGGTCGAGGTGGTCCACGAGCTGCACCAGGTGGTGAACCTCAAGGGGACGTAACCGCCCCAATCGTCAACACAACAGAACTTTGAACTTTAAGGAGGAACAAGAAATGAAGCTGGCAGAGGCACTGCTCCTGTGTGCCGATCGAAACAGGACCCTGGAGCAGCTGAAGCAGCGCATCCAGGTGAGCGCGCGTTACCAGGAGGGTGAGGACCCGCCGGAGGACGCGCGCGAGCTCGTCTTGATGGCGTCGAGCGTGCTCGACGAGCTCGAGGGCCTGATCCGCAACATCAACCGGACCAACTCGAGCAGCGTCATGGCCGACGGCCGTACCGTGACCGATGCCCTGGCCGAGCGCGACGTGCTGCGACTTATCAATCCTGGCTGGTGCAGATTTTCTTGACTCAGTGTCGGTTCCGTGCCCACAACGTGCCCACACGGAATTGGAACTCGTCCCAAAGTTCGGAAAATTCGATCGATCACATCGAAGGCTATGTGGTGCCCCAGTTCGCGGTCTCAGACAAGCACTGTGCAAAGCGAACGGGGTGCGCCAGGTGGGGGAAATGGCCACTGTCAGGCAGGACTATCACTTCGGCATCGGGCAGAACCTCGGTGAGCCATCTCCGGTACTCCGACTCCGGCTCGCTACCCGCGACGATCAGATAGGCAATGCCCGAGGCCCGAAGTGCTGCGATGCCTTCCGTCACGCGCTCTTCGGTTTCAGCTGCGGGGTTGTCGAGCACCTCGCGCCAATAACCCAACACCAGCTCTTGGCGTGGGGTCGTCGTCGAGCGGACCAGTGCCTGGGCATCCTCGGGGAGGAGCTCGGGGTGCATGCTGGCGAAGAACTGCTCCCACATCGAGGGGAACGCGGGGCTGCGCAGCTGGTCGGATATCGACTGCAGAAAACCCGCAAACTCCCCGGTCAACGGCTGATCGACGTTCACCACGCCACGGGCGGGAAACTCGGTGGCGTAGATGGAGGCGACGATCGCGGACATGGAGTGTCCCACCAGCACGGGAGCGCCAAGCCCCGCCTCCCCGACTCCTCGATGGACCGCTTCCACCACGCTCTGTAGCTCGTAGGCAGCCCATGAGTCGGAGGCTCCGTGTCCAGGCAGGTCGAAGGCAAGGGCCTTTCGGCCTGGGTCGATCCGATCCAGCTCGGCCAGCGCGGGGAGCCACATCGTATGATCGAAGGTCAACCCGTGGAGGAGAACGAGCGGCGCCCGGTCATCGGACTCGCCGAACTCCTCCACCGAGAGTCCGGCCAGCTTCCGTACTCGGCCAGCTACTGGCGACGGCGGACTCTTGCTTTCGACCATGAGTTACTCCGAGATGATCGCAATGACGGTACTTCCGAGCGTTCGCCGGAGACTAGTTTGGCGAAGCCGCGCCCGCTGGCAAAATGCCTGATACCGAGCGTGACGACATTGCCGTCGCGCGTCACAGCCGGCGATCAGGGGCATGGCCGCGAAAGTTTTGGGGCTGTCGTTCTGGGATGCCGCGCGATCGATCCGAAAGGTTGGCCGCGCTTAGCCTCGGTCGTGACCGCCATCGACGGCGCAGCCTCGACGCGACCGTCCTCGGGAAGCGGGTCACCCGCGTGTGGCCATGCTGCGCCCAGATCCTTTGGCCGTCACCGATCAAGTCGTCCGAACTCCTCCGATCCGTCATGCATCGGGCAGGTCTGGCCACATCGCCCGGTCGGAGCTGTTTTTGCTGTCGAGTCTGGACGGCGTAAGTGCCGTAACGGCTATACCTCTCTGCGTTCAGCGGCGCGCTCGGGTCCTCTGGTCGGCCAGCGCGCGTTGCAGCACGGCTTGCGCCGTCCAGCACATCAGGTCGGTTGCCTCGTCGCGCGTGAGACCGGCGACATCGGTGAGCCACGCGAGCGCTTCGATGCCTGTCGCGCTGCGCACCGCGATGGCCAGGCGGTGGATTTCAGCGTCGGACATCTTGGTGTGGAGCGGCGCGAGCGCCTCCTCGATCCACACGATCGCGCGGCCTTGTCGCAATGGCAGCTGCGCGCGTTCGGCCGGGTCGGATTCGAGCGAGAGCCGCAGCATCGTGCGCTGCTGCGCCTCGGTGTCGACGATCATGCGTGTGAACTCGTCGACGACGAGGTCGAGACGGCTTGCCACGTCGCGGGGCGCGTTGTCGGGCAGCAGCGACAGCGCGGCGGTCTCGGGGTGCGCGGCTGCGAGCAATGCCCGCTGGTTTGGGAAGTACCGGTAGGCGGTGGTCCGAGAGATGGACGCCGCTTCCGCCGCGCCCTCGACCGTGGGCGCCTCGCCATTCGCGACCAGTTCGCGTGCGGCGGCGATGAGCGCCTCTCGGGTCCGCCGCTTCTGCGCAGACCGACCGTTCTGCTCATAGGGGATTGACATATCCATGATGGTACCGTACATTCGTTATGGGATATACGTCCCACGAACGAGAAGAGGCGAAGCGCCATGAGCACTCCAGTCCCGATCATCCGAGCCGCAGGTGAAGGCGACAAGCAGTCCTTCGCCGGTGGCGGCCTCCACACATGGAAGCTCCTCGCCGAAGACACCGGCGGTGCCTTCTTCCTCCTCGAGGATGTGATGACGCACGGCAAGTCCACTCCGCTGCACAACCATCCTGAAGCCGACGAAACCGTCTACGTCCTCGAGGGCGAGATCCTCATGCAGATCGACGGCGTCGAGACCCACATTGGTGCCGGCGGCATGACATTCACCCCCATGGGCACCCCCCATGCCTTCCTCGTTGTTTCCGATTCCGCACGGGTGCTAGCCATGCAAGCGCCGGGGATCGGCCAAGCGTTCTTCCGCGACGCCAGCGATCCGGCGACCTCCGACGCGTCTGACTCGGTCGACATCCCCCGCCTCCAGGCGTCCGCCAAGGACAACCCGCGCGGCATCGCGATCCTCGGACCGCCGCCGTTCGCTTCCGCAAAGGCGGGCTAACGCGCGGACGGCGGAGGCCCCCCGCCTCGCCGCGCTACCGACCATGCTGAACACGGCGACCACGCAGCGAATCAGCGGCCGCTGCCAGCGACGTCGCGTTGGCGCCCCGCTCATCACAAACGACCATCTGGCGCAACGGGCGGCTGGCGGCCATCAGGTCGCTGACGACTGGTCAAGACTTGTGGAAGACGCGCTCAGCGATCGCGAACCGCCGAGCGGACGCCTCGACACGTGCCCCCGAAACCGCGTTCGTCTATCGACACGTCTCACAAGTGCCCGCTTGAGATCGGTGATGCAGTCACACGGGTGATCGTGCCACCGCAAAATGAGCGGGAACCCGGCGTGAGTCCCGGCAACTCACGGAGGTCCAAACGGATTCCGTATAACGGCCCGACTTTTGAGGTTCTTACCAACTCGCGTTTCGTGGTATCGGGGATGGTCGTGGATTACTTTGATTGGGTCAAGTTTCGTGCCCACTGCGTGCCCACACGAACGCGAAACAGAGCGAAATACTGCGGAACACCGACGATCACCGCAGCGCCAATACTGCTCGATCCACCTGGTCTTTTGACTGATCTGGCCGGTCAGATGGCCAAGATCATTCTCCCTGCATTCCGACCTGAAAAGTGTGAGGTCCGCGGATTGATGCCGCGCCCGACCACTGCCGAAGGGTCGTTCTTCAGCGTGTGCAAGCGAGGTCCAGTCGACGGTAACGATGGCGCGCAGCCAGATTGACAAGCCTCAAGGGCGGAGCCGATCTGAACAATGCTTTCCGCTGAGTGGGTGTGGCGTGCGCCACGATCCATGGAATCAGGAAGTGCGCCTGAGCCCGAGGAGTCGCGTGACGCGCCTGACTCTCGAGCCCCTTGTAGTCGGCAACCGGTATCTCCGACTCCACTAGGGGAAGCACGGCTGCTTCTTCCAGGTCGAGGTGGGCCGCCAGTGTCTCGCTCATCATGGAAAGGGCGTCACACGCTCTGACGCGACCAGCCGCGAAATCGCCCCCGCGCTCATCAAGGAGGGCGAGCTCGTGAGAGATCGTACGGAGTTCCGCCTCGAGAACGTCATGCTGAGAGGTCAACTCGTCGAGTCGCATTCTCTCCCGTCCGACTCGGGCCTCCACGATTGGAAAGAAGATCCGGTCCTCGTGGGAGTGATGCAATTGGAGCTGATTGCTGTATTGGTCGAAGAATGCCCGGATCGCCGGAACGCGGCGGGGGCCGTGCTCCAAGTTCAGAGCAGCCACGGAGTCGAGGAGCCGCGTTCCGTCGACCCTCAGGGACTTATGGATGAGCTCGACGAAGATGAGATCGGGCTTGGTCCCGCCGATGCTCACGACATCTCGCCCTGGCGGAGTAAGGAGATGCTGCTGATGACGACGAACACAATCCAAACGACGAATCCGATGATCCCGACCCGGAGCCAGGGACTTCCGTTCGACAGCGCCACTGTGAATACGGACGGGAGGAAAAGGCATGCGGCTCCCGGCACCGCCACGACCGCCATCCAGGAGGGGATGATGCCGACGGATGCTGCGGCTCGGCTGAGCCCTATCAGCGTGACTGCGATAGCGGCGAGGTCGAGGCCAAAAGCTGCCGCGTGCACGGCCCATAAGGCCTGAACGACATCGGGCGAGGCGGCCAAACGCGCCGCCTTGGCGGTAAGGACGATCTCGGTGATGTTGACGATGGCGAACAGAGCCGCGACGGATGTCGCACCAAGCGCTCCCACGTTCGCCCACCATCGACCTTCCTGCCCGTCTGCCTTGGTCCAGATCGCCGCAACGAAGAGAAAGATGGCGAACATCCCGATCGGGAACAGCCCGAGTGGCACCAGGGCGGCCCAGCGATGATGCAGGAAATATACGCTGACCTGGGCCGGTCCAGCGTCCAGGCTGGGCCCGCCGGCCCGGATGATGTTTTGGGCGACCAAGATTGCCGCGAACACCAGCCCGCCTACTCCTCCCAGACCGATGCCAACCGCTCGCGCCGACGTCTCCTCGTGACCCATGATCAGGGCAGTGCTCATGACAGTTCTCCTTTGCTAGAATCGCATTATGATTACTAGAATGGATATCTAATGAATGTACTATTACTCCAGTGAGTGAGAGTGTCAAGGGGTCGATCGCGAAACGTCCCAACCGACGCGACGTGGCGGCAGCCGAAACCCGCCGCGAAATCTTGCGGGCCGCCAGGCGACTCTTCGCCGAGCACGGTTACGCCAACACCTCGGTACAGCAGATCGCCGAGGCGTCAGGTGTCGCGGTGCAGACCGTCTACTCGAGTGTGGGCTCCAAGGCCGCTCTTGTCCTCGCCCTCAACGACCTGATCGACGAGGAGGCCGGCGTCGAGGAACTCCGCGCCGAGCTGGTGGATGAAGGCGACCCAGCTCAGTCGGTGGCAAAGGCGGTACACCTCACCCGGCAGCTGAACGAGCGCTGCGGTGACATCGTTCGCGTGCTGTTGTCGGCCGAGCCTGCCGAACCAGGTGCGGCTGCCGCCGTGGCCGACGGGATGCGCCGACACAGCGAGGGTGCAAGGGGAATGGCGCAGCGGTTGGCCGGGCTCGGTGCCTTGCGGGTCGACGTAACTCCGGAGCGTGCCGCTGCTGCGTTCTCGATGATGACGTCACCAACAAGCTGGCGCCAACTCACCGAAGAGGCCGGTTGGACGTTCGATGAAGGCGAAGCATGGCTCGCGAATGCTCTCGGTCAGCTCCTGCTCAAGGACAGCCCCTAAGGATCTTCAGAGTGACGGTGTCGAGCCGGGATCAGCCTGCCTCGTGGGCCAGGGCGGCACCGAGCTGGTCAACCAGGGCGACGGCGACGAGGCACTCCTCTTGACTGATGGGCGTTACCGGCGTGGGCGTCAAAAGGAAAGTTCCGAGGAACTTCCCGGCCCCTCGGACCGGAAGTTCCACCTGCTTGGTCGGTAAGCCCGCCGTGGCCGTCGGCCAACGGAGAGGATTGAGCCGCACCGTACCGTCGCTCGCGATCCAGGCTCCCTTCCCCGACGGCTGCTCCCAGACGAACCGGCAGTCCTGCAGGTGAAGGAGCTCACGAAGCTCGTTTGCCACGGCGATAAGCACGAACTCGGGTTCCTCTCCCTCTGCGATCCGCTGGCCGAGATCGTGGAGCCGCGAGATCTCCAGCTGACCGCGTGCCGCCGCCCGTTGGTGTTGCCGGCCGCGCGCCGCGAGTTCCCCGACGAGG
>DASXNH010000067.1:0-4019 GCA_036495195.1 Candidatus Dormiibacterota bacterium | reverse complement strand
TGCCTTTTGCCTGGCTGGCGGCCCTGGCCGAGCTGGGCGGCGGACTCCTGCTCGCCGTCGGTTTCCTTTCGCCGTTGGGCAGCCTGGCGATCATTGGCACGATGCTCGTCGCGATCGCGACTGTTCACTGGCCCAACGGCTTCTGGAACACCAAGCGCGGCTACGAGTTCAACCTGACCATCATCGCGGCAGTGGTCGCGATCGGCCTGACGGGTCCCGGCGCCTACTCGATCGACCATGCCATAGGCCTCCTGCTACCCGAGCCGATCACCTTCCTGGTCGGCGTCGTCGTGGTCGTCCTGGGCGTCGCGGGCATGCTGGCCCTCCGCAGCCCCAAGGCCGCGGCCGAGAGCAAGCCCCAGACGACCTGAGCTCAGGCAAGGCGGCGACGCCTTCTGTCTCGTAGCCCTTCGTCGCGTCAACGGTGCGGCCGTAAAACCTGAACGGAGCTTTAGAGTTCCGTCAGCCGGGAGATATGCATTCGACCTCGTTGCCGTCAGGGTCGTCGGCATAGAAGGTGCGCACGTCCTTGAGCACGGGGTGGATCCCCGTTCTCACCTCCACCCCCGCCGCGACCAGGCGGTCTCTCAGATTCTCGTACTCCGCGGCCTCGACCCGAAACGCGAGGTGGTGGAGCACTCGTTTGCTCTTCTCGCGCGGAAAGTCCATCGATGGGTCGGCGTACGGCACCAGCACGATCATCTCCGGCACCGCATCGCCGCCTGCGCCCGCTCGAAGGAACTTGTTCGGGATTTGCGGTGGCGAGATGAGCTCCAGCCCAAACACATCGCGGTAGAAATGCAGCGCCTTTTCCATGTCGCGGACCCAGAGCACGATCTCCGCGAGGCCGGCGACGATTTGGGTCACGCGGCGACTGCCGACGCCATCGCCGCCAGGTTGCCGTCCCTGGCGCGTGTCGGCACAGAGCACCCTGGAGCCAGCAGCAGGCCGAGCCCGCCGGTCTCCGTGACGGCTCGACGCGCTTCCGCCTCGACTTCCGCAGGCGGTCCGTAGAGCAAGCTTCCACGCTGCCCCAGGCCTCCCATCACCGCACGGCCGCTGATCGCTCGGCCCTCGGCCAACGTTGGGTTTCCCTGGTTGTGGACGGACCAGCTGATCACCGGTGCGGGCATGTCGCGAGACAGCGCGAAGTGCAGGTTCGAACCGCACGTGTGCACGGCGTTGAACCAGGCGTCCTTTGGCAACCGTTCCAGAACGCTCACGTCCAGCGGGAGCACCAGCTCGCGATACACGCTCTCGGGCATCGCATCCTTGCTGGTGTAGCCAGAGATCGCATAAAACACGCCCGCGGCACCCGCCTTGACCGACCGCTTCGAAAAATCGACGAGGACGTCGGCGATCCGCTCGAGCGCCGGGCGCACCAGGTCGGGGTGCTTGCGAAGCTCGCGCACTACCCGCGATTTCGACTTGCCGACCAGGTAGCCGGCAACCGTGATCGGGCTGAACACCGTCTGGATGACCGGCACATCAGGACCGAGCTCACGCGCAACCATTCCAATCGACTCGGCCTGGTCGTACAGGGCGCCAAGGTTGGTGGCGGAAACGATGCGCCAGGCATCGAGATCCGGCACCGCGAAACTCACAGGCACCGGTCCCTTGAGACGATGCCCGGCCGGCTTGTAAACAGAACCGAATGCTTCGGCGAAGCATGTGGCGCGCGGCTGGAACTTCACAAAATCCCACCCAAACCGCCGAGCGCGGTCGACTGTCACGCGCGCAAGCTCTGCGGGCGACCATTCCTCTCGATACGTGTGTCCCCAGGCGCCGACCGGGGGCCTGTCGGCCATACCCAGCGCCAGCGCTGCCTCCACCCTCTGCCGGCCATTCATCGATTCGAGTTTAAGCTGGACCAGGTGACGATCGAGTCTGATGCCGCTCGGCTGCGGGCCGCCGCTGAGGCCAAGCCCATGAAGCTCCCCGTCAATCGGCGCGTGGACGAAAGCCACCACCTGGTCACCGAGGACGGGCTTTCGGTCTGGTACACCATTCAGGTCTCGCCCCACAGCCGGATCCAGGAAGTGATCTTCGAACGCCTCGTCGGCATGCCCAGCGACGACGAGTGCGCCCGGTGGTTGCGGCTCCTGGTCGTCGACGCCGAGGCGGTCGAGGCCCCGGGCCTACCGGGAGCGATGACGCGCCGTTTTGAGGCCTTTGAGCGCAATCCGGAACGCGAGGCGCCGCTGGCCACGTGACGCTGGAAGCCCCTGTGCCGGCACTGCTTCGACGGATCGTCGGTCGCGAGCACCTGATCGACAGCGCGCACGACCTTCGCATCTTCGAGCGTGACGCATCGATCGAGGGGGCAGCGCCGGACGCAGTGGTGCTTCCTGGGACCCAAGACGAGGTCGCCGCGGTGATCAAGCTCGCGGCGCAACACCGCGTGCCGGTGGTGCCGCGTGGTGCTGGGACTGGATTGTCCGGTGGCGCCGTCACCATTCGAGGCGGGCTTGCTCTGCAGATGACGCGGATGCGTCGCATTCTCGAGATCGACCCGGTCGGCCAGACGGCGCTCGTCGAGCCAGGAGTCGTCAATCAAGAGCTCTCCCTCGCCGCCGCCGCCCATGGCTTGTTCTACGCGCCCGATCCCTCGAGCCAGAAAGCCTGCACGCTCGGCGGCAACGCGGCCGAGAACTCTGGCGGCCCGCATTGCCTGTACTACGGGGTGACCACCAACCACATTCTCGGGATGGAGGTCGTGTTTGCGGATGGCAGCGTTCACTGGGTGAGCGGCGATTCGCCAGAGCGCGTCGGGCTCGACCTGTGCGGCGTGCTCGTGGGCTCCGAGGGAACCCTGTGCGCGATCACGAAGATCAAAGTGCGCCTGCTGCGGGTTCCGCCCACCATCGCGACCTTGCTTGCCGCATTCCCAACCATCGAAGCCGCCAGCCAGGCGGTGTCGGCGATCATCGCGCATGGCATCGTGCCGGCAGCGCTCGAGATGATGGACCAGGTCACTGTCGGCGCGGTCGAGGCGCACTACCACGCGGGCTATCCGACCGACGCCGGCGCGGTCCTGCTCGTCGAGGTGGATGGCATAGCCGAGTCGACGCGCGAACTGATGGCTGCGATCCGTGATCAGCTCACCGCGAACCATGGCTACGCGTTGCGCGAAGCCAAGACCGCGGTCGAGCGCGATCTGCTCTGGGCCGGACGCAAAGGGGCGATCGGTGCGCTCGGGCGAATCAAACCCAACTACTACCTCCATGACGGGGTGGTGCCTCGGACCAAGCTTCCACAAATCCTGTCAGCGGTCGGCGAGATCGGCCAGCACTACAGGCTTCCTGTCGCGAACGTTTTTCATGCCGGGGACGGAAACCTGCATCCCAACATCCTCTTCGACCTGCGCGACCACGAAGTCATGCACCAGGTCGAGAGCGCGGGCGAGGAGATGTTGCGCGCGGTCGTCGAGTTCGGCGGCGCGCTTTCTGGCGAGCATGGCATCGGGCTCGAGAAGAGCGCATTCATGCCGTGGGTCTTCAGCCCCGACGATCTCCGCACGATGCACCAGGTGAAGGACGCGTTCGACCCCGACGGCATCATGAACCCCGGCAAGGTCTTTCCGGATCCCGGGCGCAAGCAGGCACGCCTGCCTGGACGCACGGGGCTGGCCGGCGAGGCGAAATGGTGGTGAACGCCGCCGTTGAGAAACCGGCGACGGCCGACGAGCTCGCACGCACTTTGCGCGACGCTTCGGCGAGCAACCTCGCCGTCACACCAGTTGGCGGCGGCAGGGCAAGCGAGATGGGCGACCAACTCGAACGCTCGGACATCGAGCTGCATACGAGCCGGTTGGATCGCGTGCTCGAGCACTCGCAGGGAGACATGGTGGTGAGCGTCGAGGCCGGCATCACCATCGAGTCACTGCAGTCCGAGCTGAACCGCAAGGGCCAATTCCTGCCGGTGGATCCGTTCAACTCGCCAGGTCATACCATCGGCGGCCTCCTCGCCTCTGGGTGGACTGGGCCTCTGCGTCAGCGTTTCGGCTCGCCGCGCGACTT
>DASXNH010000066.1:0-8738 GCA_036495195.1 Candidatus Dormiibacterota bacterium | reverse complement strand
GATGGCGACGTTGCCCGCCCTGTACGCGTTGACCAGGCCGGCCACCCCGACCAGCGATTCCTGCCGTCCGAATATTGGGTCCAGCCAATCGTCGTCGAGGCGCCGGTAGATGACGTGTGCAGGCTTGAGCCCGCGCGTTGTGCGCATAAACACATGGTCCTGGTCGACGACCAGGTCGGTGCCCTCGACCAGCTCGATCCCCATCTGCTTGGCGAGGTACAGGTGCTCGTAATAGGCGGAGTTGTTGATGCCGGGTGTCAGCAGCACGACCGTCGGGTCCTCGACGTCCTTCGGGGCCAGCCATCGCAGGTGGCGCAGCAGCTCGTGGACGTAGCCCTCGACCGGCCGCACGGGATACCCGGCGAACAGGTCAGGCACCACCCGCTTCATGACGTGGCGGTTGGCCAGCACGTAGGACACGCCCGACGGTGTCCGCAGGTTGTCCTCCAAAACGTAGAAGTCCCCTTTGCCATCCCGCACCAGGTCGATGCCGGCGATGTGGCAGTGGATCCCGTGGGGCACAGCGAGGCCTTCGACCTCCCTCAAGTACTGCGGGCTCGAGAGCACGGTCTCAGGCGGGACGGCGCCCTGATGGAGGATCAGCTTGCGGCCGTACACGTCGTCAAGGAAGAGGTTCAGGGCAGTCAGCCGCTGCTTCAGCCCCGCCTCGAGGTGACCCCAAGTCTGGGCCGAGATCACCCTCGGGATGATGTCAAACGGAAAGACTTTCTCGGTCCCCTGAGCGTCCGGATAGACGGCGAACGTGATGCCGTGATTTCGAAACATCTGCATCGCCAGGTCGTGCCGGCGGGACAGCTCTTTGGCCCCGAGCCGGTTCAGGTGGTCCCAAAGCATGCCGTAGCCGGGCCTGGGCTCGCCCGAAGGCGCAAGCATTTCGTCATAGAACACGTTGGACTCGTAGTTGACACCAAGGGATTCGGTGGGGGCCACCGCTATAGTGTCGGCGCACCGATGTCAGGGAACACGATCAACTTGCGGGTCGGCTGCGAGTTTGCGTACGACGTGAGCGCCCCGACTCCTGTGACCGTACAGGTCCGGCCGCGCTCCGATTCCACCCACAAGCTGGTCAGTGAGACATGGTCGACGACCCCGCCCTTGCCGGTCGACGAGTATGCAGACATCTACGGCAATCCCGTAAAACGGTTTGTCATGCCTCCCGGACCACTGCTGCTGCGATACGACGCGATCTGCGCGGTCCCCGACGAGCCTGACCCTGATGCCATGGCGGCAGAGCAGGTTCCGGTGGAGGAGCTGCCAGGCCACCTTCTGCATTTCACCCTTCCCAGCCGTTACTGCCTCTCGGACGAGCTCATGAGCACGGCCTGGGAGCTGTTCGGCCAGACGCCCCCCGGCGGCGCGCGTGTCCAGGCGATCTGCGACTGGTGCCATGGCAACATCAAGTTCAAGTACGGCACCAGCAATCCGCTGACCACGGCGGTCGACGTTTACAACAGCCGCATCGGCGTGTGCCGCGACTTCGCCCATCTGGCGATCTCGTTCTGCAGGGCGATGAACATCCCCGCTCGTTATGTGTTTGGGTACCTGCCGGACCTGTACGTGCCTGTCGACCCGAATCCGATGGACTTCGCAGCCTGGATGGAGGTCTACCTCGGCGATCGCTGGTGGACGTTTGACCCGCGTAACAACGCACGGCGGGTCGGACGGGTGCTCATCGGAAGGGGCCGCGATGCCCTGGACGTGGCGATGCTGACCACCTTCGGACCGGCTACATTCCGGTCGATGACGGTTTGGGCCGACGTGGCGGAGGCGGCGGCATGATTCCGCTGCCAGGCGCCCCGATCGACTGGTCGTCCGCCCGCAGGGCGTCGTACGAGATCACCCAGAGCTTTCGCTACGAGTACCCCGCGCCCATCCGGGACCTCAGCCACCGACTCGTCGTCATCCCGCCGGAGCGGTTTGGCGACCAAAGGCGGCTTCGTCATCGGGTGTCCGCCGGGATCGACGGAGTCCGGTTCGAGAACCGGCAAGATCGCTTCGGCAACGTGATCGTCGATGCCTTTGCGTCCCGCGTCACCTCAGCCATCGAGTTTCTCGCCGAGGTCACGGTTGAGCGCAGCTCGCACGTGCCGAACCGATTGCCCGCCGGCTGGGAGACGCAGAGTTACCTTTTCGAGCCAACTCCGCTCACCGTCGCCGACGCACGGATCGACAGGGCTGCGGATGAGCTCGCGGAATCCTGCGAATGGGGCCTGCCGCTTGCGGACCGGATCAACGACTGGGTCTATCAGTCGATGACCTACAAGGGCGGCATCACCGGTGTACGCACGACGGCGGCCGAGGCGCTCGCCCAGGGCTTTGGGGTCTGCCAGGACTACGCCCACATCATGCTGGCGGTCTGCCGCTCCGCCGAGCTGCCCGCCCGCTATGCCTCGGGGCACCTGGTCGGGCAGGGCGGAACCCATGCATGGGTGGAGGTCGTCCTGCCGGTGGGTGACGGGAGCGGAGATGCCATCGCGTGGACCTTCGATCCGACTCATGCGAGCAGGGGCGGCCTGGAGTACGTGACGATCGCGGTGGGAGCCGATTATTCGGACGTCGCGCCAACGTCAGGGACCTACATCTCACAAGTGGCGGGCCGTCTGGTGGCGCACAAGCGCGTCACGCTGACCGACGTGGAGTACGCGATTTAAACCAGGCTGTGTGCTCGGCTCCAACCCCTCGCCGCAAGTGGGGAGACGCCTCGATCTTATGCAATCCATACAACCGGCTTATATATCGCTTGGTATGGGCCGCCCCAGGATTCTCGTCGTCGAAGATGACAGCCGTCTTGCCGCCACCCTGGAACGTGTCCTGACCGCCGAAGGGCACGACGTCCAGCTGGCGGTCGACGGTCTCGAGGCCCTGAGGCGCGCGCGCGAGCAGCCGCCCGACCTCGTGGTGCTCGACGTGATGCTGCCCGGCCTTGACGGGATCGGTGTATGCCGCCGGCTCCGGGCCACGGGCCTGTTTCCGATCTTGCTCCTCACCGCCCTGGGCGGCACCGAGGAGCGTGTCAAGGGGCTCGACAGCGGGGCCGACGACTATCTGGTCAAGCCCTTTGCATACCAGGAGCTGCTGGCCCGAGTCCGCGCCCTCCTGCGCAGGACCGCTCCAGCGGATCACCTGCGATTCGACGACCTCGTGCTTGAGCCGGCAAGCCACGAGGTGTGGCGTGGTGCGCGGCCGATCGTGCTCACAGCCACCGAGTTCGATCTGCTCCAGCATTTTCTCCGTCATCCGCGTCAGGTGCTCACACGAGAGCAGCTCCTGGACGCCGTGTGGAAAGGCGAACCTGAAGGAGACAACGTGGTCGCCGTCTACGTCGGCTACGTGCGCCAGAAGTTGGAAGAGGGGGGCGAGTCTCGACTCCTGCACACGGTCCGCGGCGCGGGTTACGCGCTTCGGGAGGGATAGCGAATGTCGCTCCGCCTGCGGCTGGCGCTGTTCGGCGCCGCGGTCGTCGCGCTGGCGCTCGTGATCTTTGGCGTCGCCATCTACGGACTCGTGTCGGGCAGTGTGGACACCAATCAAGACAAGGACCTGCGGGCGCGCGCTGGAACTGCCGCTGCTGCCCTGGCGGCGAACCCGAACATCGATCTGTCCCCACGACCTCTGATCGCCGCCGTCGATCTGCGCAGCAGCACCGATGTGTTCGTCGAGCTGCTCAGCCAGGACGGCTCGGTGATTTACTCGACGGGCGTGCTCAACGGGGCACCACCGGCCGTAACTTCGCAACTGCTGAGCGAGGCCTCACGAACGGGCGGCGCATTCGCGACACAGGGCGACCGCAGCGCGGGCACCCAGCTCCGAATCTACGTCCGGCCATTCCCGAATGGCTTCGTCGTGGCTGGACAGTCGACACGGGTGCCGCAGTCCAACCTCTCGGGTATCGTCGGCTTCCTGATCATCTCGGGAGCCCCCACCTTGATCGCGGCTCTCATCGCCTCATGGCTGGTTGCGGGCCGGGCGCTCAAGCCATTGAAGGACGTCGCGGGCGCTGCCGACGGCATCGGCCGAACCAGGGACTTCGGTCGCCGCTTATCCCGTACCCGCAGCAGAGACGAGGTGGCGCTGCTGGCGGCGAGTTTCAACCGGATGCTCGACCAGCTGCAGGACTCGTTCGAATCGCAGCGCAGGTTCGTCGCGGACGCTTCGCATGAGCTCCGCACGCCGCTGGCGACGATTCAAGCCAACGCCGGTTTGCTGTCCCAGGGTCCGGCCATCGACGACTCGGTTCGCCGCGCGGCGGCCGGCGACATCGTCGCGGAGAGCGATCGTATGGCTCGCCTCGTCGATCGAATGCTTACGCTCGCCCGCGCTGACTCCGGCCTCCACCTCGTGCTCGCGCCGACACCGCTCAAACCCCTGGTCACCGGAGTGGGCCGTCAGGCGGCGTCACTCCATCCCGACATGACTGTCGACGTCGATGTAGTCGATGCCACCGTGGCCGGGGACGAGGACGCGCTCCGGCAGCTGCTCTGGATCCTGATCGACAACGCCAGCCGATTCGCACGTTCGAAGATCACCGTTCGGCTTTCGATCGATGGCGATTGGGCATGCCTGATGGTGGGCGACGACGGTTTGGGCATCGCCGTCGATGAGCGGGACCGTGTCTTCGAGCGCTTCTTCAAGTCCGACGCGGCGCGCACGCGTTCCGGGGCGGCCCCAATAGATCAGGGTGCGGGCCTCGGCCTTTCGATTGCGCGCTGGATCGCCGACCAGCATCACGGACGCATCGTCGCGGCCGACAGCCCTGATGGCGGAGCGGGTCTTTTCGTCCACCTACCTTTCTTACGGCCTTCTTAGGTACGAGCCCGACCATGGCCTCATGTTCGACATTTCACCTGATCACGCAATCGGTCTCTACGCCGGCCTGATAGCGCTTCCGATCGCTCTCATCGTCATGCGCCTGATGCCGGCGCGTCGCGCCGTTCCGGGCACCGTGCGGGCAGCAGCCATCCTCATGGCGATGGCCGGGGCCGTCCACCTGGGCCTGGTTTCCACACATCTCGAGGAGCCGATCACGGCCGCGCTGTTTGTCGGGAACGGCATCGCCTACCTCGTGCTGGCGACCATGTTCACCTGGCGCTGGTGGAGGCTCGCATCGTCGGTGCTGATCATCGCCACCCTGCTCGGATACCTCGCCTTCATCGCCCTTGGGTTGGACACGCCCGACCAGGTCGCGGTGGCCACCAAGCTCCTCGAGCTGACCGCGCTCGGCCTGGTTCTGGTCCCTGTCCGCGATGAGTTACGTTCCCGTGACCGCGCGTGGTATTGGGCGGCGCTCGCGACCGGCCTGCCGCTGCTCACCATCTTCAGCGGTGCCACGATCTGGGGCGTCGACCTGTCCACCGCCGATGCGCGACACGTTCATGTTGGTGCTGTCCTGCAGGCCACCAATGATGTCGTCACTCCTGAGCAGGAGGCTGCCGCCGCGCAACTCTATGCCGAGACGAAAGCCGCCATCACCCCGTACGAGGACTGGCACGCGGCCTGGAAAGCCGGCTACCGGCCGGGCGGACCCGACAACCTGCCGTCGACCCACTGGATGAACGATGCCTACGCGAAAGCGGGCTACGTGATGGATCCGCGGCATCCTCAGGGCTTGGTCTACGCCAACACGCGACGCGGGCCAGTGCTGCTTGGCGCGATGTTCCAGATGCAGCATATCGGCCAGTTCGGTCCGGATCCAGGTGGTCCGTTGACCGCGTGGCACCAGCACGAAAACATATGCGTCACCCCATTGGGTCTTGAGTTCAGCCTGATGACCCCGTTTGCGATCTGCCCGATCGGCGCCATCGACGTGAGCGTGGCGCCGATGCTCCACGTATGGATCGTCGACAACCCAACTGGTCCATTCGCCGTCGACATCGATCCCCGCGCGGTGGCTGCGGTACGGGCGCGGGCATGAGCGACGGCGCCCGTCCGGAAGCGGCGTTTGTCCTCCTGCTGATGCAGTCCACCTTCTGGTTCGCGGCCGGCGTCTCCGCCTTTCCGTTCGTATTGGCAGGCGAGCCCTGGATGGTGGGCCTGGGGCTTGCTTCGTGCGTGCTGGCCGGTCTGGGCAGCCTGCTGGCGGCCGGCTTGATTTGCCGCTCGCGGCGGGCACGCCGATGGACGCTTGTGCTGGAGTGGGTGTGCCTTGGGGGCTCGGCTCTACTGCTGTTGCTTCCGATCGGAGCGAATCGCGGCCCCGTCTCTCTGATGGTGAACATCGCCCTGCCGCTGGCGCTGGTCGCTCTTCTGCGCGGCAAGAAGATGCGCGCAGCGTTTTCGTCACACGGCGCGAGCCCCACTGCGAGTGCCGGCGGGTGACGCCCCTCGCCGTTTGAGGGCGAGGTCGGCGTCAGCCGTGGTCACCAGGCGGCGCCGGAAGTTTCTCAGCGCGAACCTGTCGCATGCGGTCTCAGCGGAAGATCGCTTGCCCAGCGTCTCGTACAGGTACCAGTGCATCCACTCGTGGCAGTACAGGAACCGGAGCACCTCTCGACGTAGCCCGAAAGAGACCGTCTCCGATACCCACGCGAAGCGCATCCCAGGCCCGCGCTTGCGCCTCGCAGCGAAGATGACAGGTTCCCTGAAAGGCCGGAATGGCACCGGCACCTGGAGCACGATCCGGTGCTCCTCGAACTCGCAGCGGGCGGCGAGATGCGGCCGGGTGCGATAACGCAGCGGCTTCACCACCACCTCGTAGTTCCCGGCACGTGGAAGGCCGTCCAGGACGCGCCTGGCCTCGGCATCAGTCAGCCCGGCGAGCTCGCTGCGAACGACCATCTGCCGGAGCATACCGGCTGGTGCGGGCGGCCCGGTTGCGCGCTAGGTGAGGATCGAGTCGATCCCGTGCTGGTTTGCGGCCTCGAGCGGAGCAGCTGCCTTGAGCCACATGTGCAGCCGTACGGCGCTCCCGCCCACGACGCTTCTGATCTGAACCAGGTCGCACAGCTGGTTGGCCAGCCAAAGGCCCCGTGAACCGTGTGTGTCGGCCGAAGGTGGCTCCCTGTCAGCCAGTGGGTTGCCGATGTGGCCGGCGTCGCGAACTTCGCACGAAAGCGCGCCCGGTTCTCGCCAGATGCGGAGCGACCCCTTGCCGCCACCATGAATCACGCTGTTGGTCGCGACCTCGTTGGCCGCCAGCACATAATTGGCCGCCCGCGACGGCGGCAGCCCCGCCTCGGACGCGAACCTGACGACCAGGCCCCGCAGCTCGGCCAGGTTGAAGGCGTTGAACAGCAGCTCCCGCACCTCTGTTCGAGGCTCTGGGAGCGGCACGTCAAATGGAGCTCCCGATGCAGCCAGGCCGCGGTAGACGTTGCTTCGGTGGACGCTGTTGCCATCGGTGACGTATGGATGGCTGCGGCGAGCTTCGTCGATCACCGCCGGGTCCATCGCCTCGGTGTCGTACGGGCAGAGCAGCCACCACGGGTCGCCGGTGGCGAACGCCGTGTTCAGGAGCGATTCGTGACGCTGGCATTCGACCAGCTCGAGCGGTGTGCGGCCATTCCAGATGGGCTCGCCGATCCCTCTTGACCTGCGGCCCGCGGCGCCGTGCTGCTTGACGAACTCGCGCCAGGCGGGAATGATCCGGGCAGGGTTGGCTCCGACGCTGCTCATGTCCGCGAACGCGACCGAGCCTGCGTCAGATCCGAGCTCCGCACGAAGCAATGAGATCTTTGCGGCGCTCTCGACGACGAGAACGGGCTCGCCGGCTTCGAGGCCCCCGCGCACGAACGGCACGGTGCCGGCCAGGAAGTCCGCCATACCGGCATACAGCAGCGCCTCGTGACGAAACTCACGGACCGGTTCGCTGAAATTCACGGCCATCTCAGTCGCCATCGCATTTGCACATTACCAAGGTGGGCATTCGGTTCCAACCCACAACCTTGATGACGGTCTCGAGTTGCGGCGGCATCCCATGAAGGAGCAAGCGCCGGCCGGCGGGCAAGGCCTCCGCGGCCGCCACGAAAGCGCGAACCCCGCTGATGTCGCAGAACAAGAGGCTGGCGACTTCGGCATGGATGTCTCGATGGGGGGTGTGGGCGGAGGCCAGGGCCGTCCCAATGGCATGGGAGTTCGAGGCGTCGATCTCGCCCGCAAACCTCAGTCCATCCGGCGAGGTGGTGCGGGAGACGATGAGCTGCTTGTCGGCGTAGATGCGGCCACCAGGCAAAACGTCGATGTCGACCATCCCTCCGATCGTGCCGATCGCGAGGTGATCCAAGCCATAAGTCCCCATCCAGAGTAAAACGCCCGGAACTGGGGAAGCACCCGTCCCAAATACTTCCTGCCACCGATTCCACGAAGGTCGGGTACGTGGGAACGGGATGGCGTTGTTGAGTTGGGGTGCCTGGCCCGCGAGGGCCGGGCGCTCCACCAACCTCCCAGCCTTGGATCACCACGCGCCCAGGATAAGAAGAAAGATGAAAGGCGAGCAGCCGCCGGTGAGCGCCGCGATCGACGCCTGGTGGGATGCCGTCCTGGCCGGCCGGGTGGACGAGCCGCACCCGGTGCACAGCGACGACCTGAACGTCAGCATCAAGCACAGCGTCCTTCGTCTGGCCGGCGCCCTACCGTCGGAGGAGGATCGGCGGGAGCTGCTCGACAGGGCGGAATCCTACGTCGGCCATGGCATCGACCAGGTTGACTCCCAGCATTTGAAAGTCGTCAAGCGCGCGGAAAAGGCAGGCATCCTGGAACAGACCCTGATCGCCGCCTATCCC
>DASXNH010000065.1:0-14449 GCA_036495195.1 Candidatus Dormiibacterota bacterium | reverse complement strand
CCGATGTGCCGCTGACTCCGCCTGTGGCGCCTGTGCCACTGACACCGCCCGTGCCGCCCGTGCCGCCCGTGCCACCTGTGCCGCCCGTGCCACCGGTTTCGCCAGTGGTCGCGGTGCTGCCAACGGTGTTGCCGGTGCTGGTGCCCGTGCTGCCGGTGTTGACGGTGCCGGTGGTGCCAACGGTGTTGCCGGTGCTGGTGCCCGTGCTGTGGTTGTTGTTGACGGTGCCGGTGGTGCCGGTCGTGTTGCCGGTGCTGGTGCCCGTGCTGTGCACATTGGTGGTGCCGGTCGTACCCGTCGTGTTACCCGTGCTCGTGCCCGTGCTGTGGGTCACGTCCTGGCTGCCGCTCCCGCCGCCCGAGCTGTTCCCCTTGCCCTTGTCCTTCGATTGGTCCTTGCCCGAGGTGTCTCCCGCGCCGCTTGAGCTGTTGCCCTTGTCCTTCGATTTGTCCTTGCCGGAGGTGTCTCCCTTGCCGCTTGAGTTGCTGCCCTTGTCCTTGGAGCTGCCCTTGGCATCGGTGGTGGTGGCGCTGTCGGACTTGCTCTTGTCCTTACCCTTGCCGTCGCCCTTCCCATCGCCGCCGCCAACCTGCTGGTCGCTCTTTGCCGGCGCCGTGTCGTTTCGCTGGACCACTGCCGCGTTCGACGTGCCGCCGCTCTTGTTCGTGCCGTGATGGGTGTCCGCAGCAAGCGCAGGCGAGGTGCGCGCGAGCATTAGAACCACGCCGGCCACAAAGACGCAAGACTTCACTGCTACTCGTTGCCCTATCGGTAGCCGCGCCGACAGGAACTCACCGCTCGTCTCCAAATGAACACCCCCGCATTGGTTTAGGCATTGCCACGCCGCCATCCTGGACACGGGCCCCGGAAATTTCTTCCGCGGATATGTCGCAGAACGCCCCGCTCAGCGTTCCCTATTTGGGCAATCCCTGAAATGACAACGCAGCTAGCACAGCGAGTAACCATGGACGAGGCCACAAGCGTGGAGGCTGTCACCGCGTTCGTTGAAGAGTTGCTGGAAGGAAGCGATTGGCGGCTGGAGCGGGTCAGGCAGCGAACATCGCGCCTCGACCCGCCCAACTACTGGACTCTTTTTGAAGTCCGCATCAGTAAGGACGAGGACACACGCAATCTTCGAATGGTTGCCGCCGGCTCGTTCGACGCCGACGCCTGGCGGAGACTTCAACATCGGCTCGAGCGAAATGGCGGCGGACGCGCGTGTGATCCGATAAACGGCGTGGGGTATCCGCGATTGTTTCCGGAATCGCAGCACGCGTACTGGTTTTACCCGTTTGATCCCACGATGCCCAACCTGCCAACCGCGGCGGACCCCGCGGCGATGGCAGGCGTATTGCTCGGGCTGAACCCGGATGCGTCCAGGGCGTTCGCCGCGACTGGGCGGCTGGAGATAGAGAGGGTTCGCTACGTGCCGGAGGTAGGCGCCATCCTGCGCTACACGATTGACACCGGGGCAGGCCCCATCACCATCTACGGCAAGGTCCAGCCCGGCGACCGTGGCCTGCGAACCCACCAGATCGTCGGCGGTCTCTGGCAGGCGGCCAAGCAATACGACTACGAAGGACTTATCTATCTTCCCCGCCCCCTCGGCTTCGTTGAGGAGCTCGGCTTGCTTCTGGAGGAGGCGATACCGGGCAAGCCTGTGGGGGGCAATCGCATGAGCGTCGAGTTCGGACTCACCGCTCATGCGGCGGCCGAGGCGGCCGCCGTGATCCACGAGTCGCTCGTGCCGGCTGATGGCCAGGTCTTTCGCATCGAGGCTGAGCTCGGCCGTTTGGATCGAGTCACGCAGCAGTTCATCCAGGTGCATCCAAAGGCGGCATATCTCCTCAGCGACCTCGTCGCCCACATGCGCGATCACGTGCGGGCCACCGAGGAGGAGGACTGGCTACCAACCCACGGCGACCTCAAGTACGACCAGTTCATCCATCACAACGGCAAGCTCACCCTGCTGGACTTCGATTACTTCGCTCTGGCCGAGACGAGCTACGACCTCGGCAAGTTCTGCGCATACCTCATTCCTTCTATACCGCGCGATTGGGAAGAGTCGTTGGCCGCTGAGGAGATGCGTGTCCAGTTTCTTTGCCGCTATCGAGAGCTCAGGCCCTATGCAACCCTGGAGCGATTTGCGATCTACGAGGCGCTCCAGCTCGCTCTGCGCGCGATGTCCTTCATGTGGGCCCAGGTGCCGGGATGGGAACGCATGGCGGAAACCTTCCTCGTGCTCGCGTTCGAGCGGCTGAAGAGCCGTTTCCCGGGATCGATTCCGACCCAACTCGCAGGGTAAAAAAAGAAAAGCTCTCCACTTAGCGGTTAGCGAATTCTTTTACAAGCTTTAACCTGAATTGCGCCAGGTTTCGCCCTGGGCGCCGTCAGACTCGGCGACTCATGAAAGCTATTTCGTGGTTTTGTGCCCTGATCCTGTTCGTGGTTGTGGCTGCGGGTACCGCCTCGGTCCTGCGGCAAAGCGTGCCAAGCCTGGCGGCGAACCGCACGGTGCCCGCGACGGCGGCCGGCGCTCAGGTCGCGGTCGTCGTGCCGGTTGCAAGTCCCTCGCCAAAGCCGGTCGCGAAGAAACCCAAGCCTGCCGCCCACAAGGCGACCACGCCCGTTTCTCGGCCGGTCGTGACGACGGCAATCGTCATCGGGTCGACCCAGCAGGCGCTGATCAATCAGGATCGCGCGCGGTATGGATTGAGGCCGCTCACCTGGAGCTCCTGCCTTGCCTCGGTCGCTTACAGCAACGCGGTTCGAATGGCGACGGCCGAGCGGATGTGGCATGCCAACGGGGTTTACAGCGACCTTGCGTGCCACCTCGGCAATCGGACCGGCGAGAACATCGGCTACTGGACGGGCGGGGTGACCGATTCGCGGCTCAACTCGATGTTTATGAACAGCCCAGAGCACAAGGCGAACATCCTTGGGCCGTATCGATACATCGGGACCGCGTGGAAGGTAGCCGCCAACGGAACCGCTTATATAGCGGTTGAGTTCAGCTAGCTCCCTTCGAGTACCGGTCCCGAACCGGGCGTTGTTCCTGCGTAGCGCCCACGGCTGAGCTTGCAGCTCGGTCGCGGTCAGTGGTGCGCTCGGAGGAGTATCGCGAAGCGTGAGTCTCGACCAAGCCGCTCGCGGTCAGCGACCTGTGCGGCTTCGCCAGCTTGGTAGGTGGCTATGGGCGAAAAAGATTTGGTTCGCTGCAACCATCGCCGCCATGTTCGTGCTGGCTTCCGCTTACGTGGTGTGGGCCGTTCAGGACCTGCCTGATCCGAGCCAGGGTGTCCTGGCGGTCGGAGACGTCGTCGTGCTGGACCGGCATGGAAAGCTGATTGAAGACTGGAACCACGAGGGCCATTACCACATCAACCTTCAGCTCAACCAGATGGGCAAGTACGCCCCCGCGGCGACGATTGCGGCTGAGGACCGCAACTTCTATCACCACGGGGGAGTCGACGCGGGGTCGACGCTTCGCGCGCTGTGGGTGGATGTCACGAGCGGCGGCCTGAACCAGGGCGGAAGCACCATCACGCAGCAACTGGTCAAGATCCAGCTGCTCACTCCGCAGAAGTCATTCGAACGCAAGCTCCACGAGATGGTGCTCGCGGTCGCGCTCGAGCAGCGCTTCTCGAAGGATCAAATCCTGACCATGTACATGAACCGTGTCTATTACGGACACGGGGCGTACGGCATTGGTGCCGCCGCCCGCACTTTCTTCAGCAAGGATGCCAAGGACCTCACCTCCGCCCAGGCCGCATTCCTGGCCGGTCTGATCCAGGCGCCCAGCGCATACGACCCCAGGACGCACTACGACCTCGCTCATGAGCGACAGCTCTATGTACTGCAGGCCATGGTCAGCACCAATGCCCTGAGCGCGAGCGAGGGCGATCAGGCAGCGGCCGAGGACGTCAAATCCGAGTTCAAGATGCAGGCCACGGCACGTCAGAGCAAGGCGCCCCACTTCGTCGACTACGTGCTGGCGAGGCTGGAGTCGACCTTCGGCTCCGCTGCGGTTCAGCAGGGCGGCTTGGTGGTCCATACGACTCTCGACCTTGGTCTTCAGCAAACCGCGGATCAAGCGGTCAAGAACGGCGTCAAAGACCTCGCTTACGCGAACATCAATAACTCCGCCATGCTCGCCGCGGACCCGAAGACGGGTGAGGTGCTCGCGTGGGTCGGCTCAGCCGACTATGGCAACGACAAGATCGCGGGCCAGTTCGACGTTGTGCTGGCGGCAAGGCAGCCTGGCTCTTCCTTCAAACCTTACGTGTATGAGGCCGCACTGAGAGATCACAAGATCACCCTCGCCACGGTGCTGAACGACACACCCACGGACTTCAACGGCTACCGGCCCAACGACTTCGACAACGGTGCCATGGGCCGCATGACCGTCAGGCGCGCGCTGATCATGTCCCGCAACATTCCGGCGGTTCAGGTGGGCCAGATGGAGGGCATGCAGAACGTGATCGGCCTGGTCCACCAGATGGGGATCACCAGCAAGCTGGATCCAGGCCTGTCGACGGCCCTCGGCGGCAGCGATGTGACGCTGTACCAGCACGTCCAGGGTTACCAGGTCTTCGCTGACCAGGGTCAGCGAATGGATCTGAACGTGATCAAGGACGTCCAGGAGTCGACTGGCCAAACTGTTTTTACAGCAAGCCACAGCAACACGGCTGTGTTGAGCGCCGCGGACACCTACCTGATCACGGACGTTTTGAAGAACTATCAGAACCAGTGGGGCTTCGGCTGGAATCGCCAGATGGCCAGCAAGACGGGGACGAGCGACAACGGAAATGGGGGAATCCCGGATTCGTGGATCATGGCGTACAACCCCAACATCGTCGTTGGCGTCTGGGTCGGCAACACAGCTCCGAATGGAGGCGGCGGATTGATCACGGCCTTCGGCGAGAGCGTCGGATCGACCATCATGGCCCGCTTCATCAACGCGCTGCCGCAGTCGATGCAGGATTGGTACAGCCAGCCGCCAGGAATCGTGCACGGTTGCGGTGCTCAGGCTCAGGAGATCTTCCTCAAGGGCACGCAGGGCTGCACGCCCGGAACGCCGGGCACGCCGTCGGCCACTCCATCGCCAACCGCCTCGCCGAGCGACACGCCCACGGCCTCGCCCTCTGCAGCCCCCTCGCCGTCACCTGCCCCGTCGCCATCACCGGCGCCCTCGCCATCACCAGCACCGTCCGCCCCCGCACCCACGCCATCTCCGTAGAAGTGGAGGACAACGTCGTGAGCGACAGTCCATTCATGCAGAGCGTCGAACGACGGCGCCCCGGGGCGTCTATGCGTGCCTACGTGACCCGAACGCTGCCCCATAGCTCGGTGATCGTGGTGAGCAATCGGGGTCCACACGAACCGAGGCCGGAAGGCGGATTTGCGCGCGGCGCCGGCGGTGTGGTGACAGCACTGCTGACGCTTGCGGAGGTGATGGGTGCCGATTGGGTCGCCTGCGCCAGGACCGACGCGGAGCGCGCGCTTGTCAATGAGCAGGGTCCTTCGGGAATGGCACCTCTCATCAGCACTCAGACGAGGCTTCATTACGTGACGCCGACGCCAGAGCAGTACGAGATGTATTACTCGGTGATTTCGAACCCCTTGTTGTGGTTCATCCAGCACTACCTATGGGACCTCGCCCATCAGCCGGTGGTCAATGGACGGATTCACAAGGCCTGGAAGGACGGCTACGTCCAGGTCAACGAGCAGGTCGCGCAGAAGGTCGTCGAGGTGGGCAGGCAGATGCCGGACCGGCCGCTGGTGATGGTTCACGATTACCAGCTCTATCTCGTTCCACAGCTGGTGAGGGATCAGCTCCCGGGCGCGATCATCCAGCACTTCATCCACATCCCGTGGCCGACGCCTCAGTACTGGAAGGTTCTCCCCAAGGGGATGCGAGATGCCATTCTGCGCGGGCTCTTGGGGTGTGACATCGTGGGCTTCCAGTCGAGCCTCGACGTCAGGAACTTCCTGATGACTTGCGAGGAGAACGCCGGCCTGCAGGTCGATATCAAAGAGCGTGCGGTGCTCCTTGACGGCAGGATCGTGTACGCGAGGCACTACCCCATCTCAATCGAGGTTTCGTCGACCACTCGCCTGGCCTTCTCGCATGGAGTCATGGTGGAGGAGAGAAAGCTTCGAGACTGGCGTCCCAAGCACCTCATCGCGCGTGTCGATCGAACCGACCCCTCCAAGAACATCGTTCGTGGCTTTCTCGCGTACGAGAAGCTTCTCAGCCACCACCCGGAGCTGCGGGGTGAGGTGCAGTTCTGGGCGTTCCTTCAACCTTCGCGCCAGGACGTCTCCGTTTATCGGAATTATCTCAAGCGTGTCCGGCAGGTGGCGACGCGCATCAACAATCAGTACGGCGCCCAGGGGTGGACGCCGATACGCCTCGAGTTCGGCGAGAACGTTCGGAAAGCCATGGCAGCGCTGCGCAACTTCGACGTCCTCCTGGTCAACCCCGTTTATGACGGCCTCAATCTCGTGGTCAAGGAGGGAGCGCTGGTCAACCGCTCAGAGGGGGTGATCGTGCTGTCCGAGAACGCCGGGGCGCACGAGGAGCTTCAGCCCCACGTCCTGTCCGTCAACCCGTTTGACATCGAGGCGACAGGGCAGGCGCTGTACGAAGGCCTGGTGATGTCGGCAGCGGAGCGCCATCGACGCCACGAGGCAGCGCGCGACGTGGTGCGGACGAACGACATCGCGCGCTGGATCACGCGCCAGGTGCAGGACATCCGCGACCTGGCCGCGACCCCCGGCGAGCGCGCCGGCCAGGAGCGCCGCGCCGGCTGACAGAGCCGACGGGCTGCTCCCCACATATTTCAGTCTGAGTGCGGCCTGATGTCTCGCGCGCTGCTTCTGCGGGCAACCACGACGCTTCGTGAGTACACGATCTCAACGATCTTGGCCAGCATCCAGGCGATCAACGCATAGACGAGGATGGCGATCAAGACTGACGGCTCGAATATGGTCTTTCCGCTCACATAGGCCGGCAGCATTCCCTTGAATGGGCCGAGCAGGAAATCCGTCAGGCCGTAGATGAAAGCGCTGAACGGCGCCTCTGGATTGGTCCCCAGCACCTTGAGCAGCAGGCGGACGAGCAATAGCCCGTCGACGATCCCGAAAACCAGGTAGATGACCTCGATCGCCCGACGGCCGGGTGAGACCTTGCTGACATACTCGGTCGTGTCCTCGGCCATGGGCGCGGCGCCTCCAGTCGTTGACACCACACGCGACTCTTCGCGGACGACACCCGTTGTCTCGTCTCGCACAACCTCGGTTTCGCGCCGTTCCATTGAGCCATCTCCCTGGGGCCTCTCTGCCCCTTGCACGCATACGGGTACTCAAGGAAAACGCCTGAGGCGCGGGGGTCACCCGCAGAGACATCGTTTACGAACTGGCTACGAGGTCTTTTTGGGGAACCAGAGCGGCAGCTGGGAGATGGCTTCGTCGCTGTCCACATCTGGCCTCGAGCCCGAGCTCAGCGCGTACTGCCAGGCCGCCATGTTGGCGGAGCATCCCGGCAGCTCCGGGGAGTACTGGGGGGCCTTGGCCTTGGTGAACCTGCCCACCAGGGAGGGCTCGAAGCTCCAGAGATACGCGCTCATGGCAATTTCGGGACGGCCCGCGAGGGCACGACACCACGCCGAAGCAAACTCGGTCCCCGCGGTTCCATTGCCGTAGTACATCGGCGCGAAGTTGGCCAGCGTGATGCCGTCGAACCAACCCTGGACGAAGCCCGCGTCCACCCTACCCGCGCCAGGGCAATAATCGCCTGGCGGCTCGATGTCGATGGCGAGAACGGTCCCTGACGGAATGCCGAGATTCGTCGCCGCTGCGCTCGCCTCGGACGCGTACCGCAGGCCCGTGGCGTAGCCGTGAACCGCCGAGCAGTCGTAATTGTTGTAGATCGGAAGGATGCCCATCTGCTTGTAGGCGGCCGCGGCGATCTCAACTGGGCTGATGCCAGGGCAGTTGTAGGTCTGGGTGAGGTAGCGGCCCCAGAAGTCAGGAGCGCCATAGGCGAGCCGGACCTGAGGGTACAGGCCTCTCGTCGCGCCGGCGTTCGTGGTGAACGGCTTGCAAGAATCGACGCCCCAGAGCAACCGCGTTGGCTGTACAGGGGTGGACCGTACCTGGATGTTCAGCAGAGAAGCGTGCGTCTGGACAGTGCGGATGAGCTTGACGAGCGCTCCCGGCGCGCCCTGGTCGACGATTGGTCGGGTGGCGCCGATCACAGCGGTGAACCACGGCGTCGAGCCGGTCGTGATCGAGACCCGAGCGCTGCATGAGCTTCCGATCTTGCATGGCTCGGCCACCAGCTCTCCGCTCGAGTCGTAGATGCCGATGCTCCACGGAGTGTTGGTCACGTCGATGTTCGCGGTTGCCCGCATGAACACCGTCGTACCAAGCTGTGGGTGCGTGGTGTTGGCGTCAAGGGTGATCCCAAGCCACGTTGCGGTTATCGGCGTCGACTGCGCCTGGATCTCCAGGGGTGGCGACGTGTCTGAAGCCGCTGACACATAAGCGACGATCGACCGCGTTCCCGCCTGCTCCTTGGTGAGCGTTGTGCTGCACGTCGTTCCGTGACTGCAGTAGGTCAGGCGCGTTCCCGAGCTCTGGTCGAACAGGCCGAGCTGGTATCCCGAGCTCCCGACATCGGCGGTCGCGGTGGCGGTGACGGTGACCGGCTTGCCTGGCCCGACCGTCGCGGCCGAGGCAGCCGCCAGCACGACGCTGAACCATGAAACCGTAACGGGGTTTGAGGTCACGACGTTCTCGGTCGGCTGGTTGGCGACGGGCGGGGTCACATATGCCGCGAAGGTGTGGACTCCTGAGCCGGCCGCATAAGCGACCTGGCATTGGCTTGACTGCATGCAAGCACCGACGAGCGTTCCCGTGGTCTGGTCGAAGATCTCGATCGCGGAGCGAGTGCCGGTCATTGTCAAGCTGGCGGTGGCGGTGAGGACGGCGCTTTGATTTGGCTTCAGGGCCGTGACGTTGGTTTCAAGGCGCACTCGAGGCTGAGAGCCGGCCGCCATCAGGGTCCAGCTCGGAACGCTCGGCGTGACCGTGTGCATCACCTGCGCGAAGCTGGGCCTGGCTGCGGCTGCCGTGAGCTGCGGCGTCGGGGTCGGAAGGAGGGTGTTGTTGCACGACGCCGGCGCATTTGGCCCCCCTGGTCGAGCGGGACACGCATCCCGTCCGCGGGGCAGGGAGGAGATGCCCGGCGTGGGTGGGACGGCGCTGTCGCCGGAGTTGCAGCTCGCGCTTGGGCCGGAGGTTGGACATTGGCGGCTCCCAACGGGAAGCGATAGACGGATCGGGTCGTCGGTTGGGACGACCTGCCTCATTGGAGAGCCATCAGGCATGGCGGCGGGTGCCGCCAAGGCGGGGGTTGCCGGTCCGAGCTGGCTGGACACGGCCACCACGGCCACCAAGGCCATCATGGCTTGGAGCACCTGACCCCGCAGGCGCGTGACAACACGAGATATCCGAGCTGAGTGCAAGAAACTTCCTCCCCGGCGCAGCCCGACTGGGCAAGCGTGAATAACCGGGGTCGAAAGTTAGTCCTGGGCCTCGGGTCTACCTGCCGCTATGCGGTTAATAAGCCTGAACTGTTGTCAAGTGGCTTGAAATGGCGCGAATTCGAGGCATTTACCGCCCTTGGGACAGGCAACCTGAGCGATTCGCACATTCCGGGCCCTGCGGGGGCTTATGACCCCGTGGCGCCGAATCGGTGACGGCGATTCTCGAACCACCGCCTGACGAACTCGACGGTGAAGCTGGCTTCCTGTCCGGGGCGCATCGACCGGAGCAGCTCCTCGGCGAACTCTCCGCTGATAAGGCGGGTCACATTCTCGCCGGGTGGTGCCTCGCGGACGGCTGCCCGCGCCCGCCCGAGCGCATCACGAAACATCGCCTCCGCCAGCTGCGCCGCGCCAGCTGTGTCGTCGAACGGAGTCAACTCGGCCGTCGTTTCCTCGCTCCTCGAGTCATGGCCGAGCTGCTTGGGCAGGCGCCCGCGTTGGCTGACCGTGCCCATCCAGCCGCCAAACGAAAGATGGTGGATGGTGTAGGTCACGTCGCGTGCCGCAGGGATCATCTCGCCGCGGCCGGCATGGTCCGCCAGGAAGGTGATCGCCCAGTGCTCGAACTCTGTATACGAGGCCGGTCCGGTGGGCCACGGCACCTGCTCGGCGATGGCGAGGCGCCTGAGGTCCGGCTCGATTCGGTCGAGGACGTTCTGAGCCTCCACCACGCGTGCACTCGCGCTCAACCGCGCGTGCGCAAGCTCGGCGATCGCCTGGGTCACCTTGAATATCGGCCACCAGTCAGGAAACGCCGCTGGCAGCCACTGCAGCGCGCCGGCCAGCTCCGCCGGGCGGGTGAGGCGGTATAGGAGTCGGTTGGCGGTCGGCTGAACATACGCGATGCCCGCCATCGTCAGGAGGTCGACGGCTTGCGAGACACTGCCTTTGCCATACCCCGCCGCTTCTGCGATCGCCGAGGCGGTATAACCCTGGTCCGGCTCAGCCAGCATGAGTTTCAAGATCTCGGCTCTGGCGGACACGCCGACCAAGGCTCGCAGGCGCAGCTGAATGAGAGAAGGTCGGCGCAGATCGGGCATGCCGATGTGCTCTGAAGTCCAGAGGGCAAGAGGATCACCTTTTGCGGGCCAGGGTACTTTTGCATGGGCCTTGACCGTTGCCGCGTACCGTCCGAAGGCTTCGCGCATCGCCGGGCCCGCCTGCTGCGCAAGGTTTCGAAGGCGAAATGCCGAGGCAAACCTGGCATTGGCGATGCACCAGTCGATCGAGTTGGCGCGAAGGCGGCTGTCCAGGTTTCCGATGTATGCGGTGAAGATGATCAGCGGCTCGAGGTCGATCGCCTGCCAGTCATGCCGGCGCCGCACTCCGTCCACGCCCAGCTCGCTCCAATGGCTCCATGCGAGGTCGAGAGCCAGGCCATCGATTTCCTCTGCCAGCCGCGTCGTCGCGCTTCGGTGTGATCTTGGTTTGATCATCTTCTCCCTGCCACGGGAAGCTCGCTCAGTGGAGGCTCAGACGAAAAGAAGCAGCCCGGGGCAGGAGGGCTGCTTCCACCTCTACAACGCGCGAATTTACCTCGCTACTTATTAGGTGCGAGGCTCCTTTTATCGATTTCCCCCGCCGAGGACGTTGCCATACGTGATGCCCAGAGCGAAGAGTCCGATCAGGGACATGAGAACCAGGGTGAACGTACGGGCGCAGGTGTCGATGAGGCCGGACTCGCCAACCGTCTCAGCGTCGGCGACACTCCACCGGCCACCCCAAACGCCCGCCCTCACGGCGAGCCCCAGCGTGATCAACCCGACGATTAGAAGTATTGCCATCACACACCCCAAGAAAGGGCTTGGACGCTGAGCGGGTCAGCGTCCTTGCCTTTGACTACAACGCGCGGGTGCGGGATTCTGGCGATTCGATATCGAACACTGGCGATCCAATACTTACGACGGCGGGCGCGTTTGTTTGGCGTGGGAACACCGCTGGGACTGCAATTCTCGATCCTCCTCTGCACCGCCTTGGTGGCTGCGACGCTGGCACCAAACATCCGGCGAGTCGTGCCGCGATGGTTCGAGATCGCGCTCTGGGTGGCACTCATCTTTGTGTGCTGGCTCGGAATCGCAAGCATCAAAGACCCGCACACGCGAGAGCTCACCAGTTCGATCAACTGGGCCCTCGGCCAGATTGTCAACACCTTGATCGGCCTGGCGGGGCTGAGCGTGATCGACGTGCTGCACGCCAATCGTTTTGCGATCGCCAACGCGGTGGTGACCCTGTTCGGTGCCGATCTTCTCGCCCTTGCATTGCTGACGAGCTATCGCGAAGGCCGAGGCTGGCAGCCACAGGTCCGCCTCGGCGAGTGGATGGAGCTGCCGGCGGCTCCGGTGTCCGTGCTGGTTCAAGCGCCCCCGCCCTATGCGGTCGACGAGTTGAACGAGAGGCTGGCGGCCGCCACAGTCACGGCGGGGGCGGCGGCCGCAACCTGGTCAGTGCAGTTCTTGATCTGGGCCCGCGACACCGGGCTGCCGAGGGCTGAGGAAAGGCTTGCTCTCGCGACAGCGGTGGGCCGTGTTGAAACCAAGGTCTTGCTCGAGGCGGTTCGCGAGACGGCACGCGAGCTCGAATCTGGCGCGCGCGACTTCGTCGCCGTGTCGGCGCCCGAGGTCAACAAGCTTGCACTGAGGGTCGCCGCGATTCTCAACGGTGTCACCGATGCGGAACAGCGAGTTTCACCCGGCGCCATGAATCTCGCTCAGGTCGTTGACATCCAGGCGCTGCGTATAGCCCAGTCGCTCGGCCGCATCGGCCGCGCCGAGTCATCAGAGAAGAAGGATGAAATTGACAATGACCCAGAACACCCAGACCGACTGGCCTCGTAGCCAGAACGGATTTCGGCGGCGATCGACTGCAGGGAAGGCACGCCGCACGCGGCGAGTCATGCGACCCCTCGGGTGGGTGGGGCGCCTGCTACTCCTGGTGCTGATCGCGGTACCGAGCCTCATCTACACGTCGTCGAATTACGCGGTCTACGCGAACAAGCTGCCAGACCCAGGAACCGTGACGGCGCCGATTCCAGAAGACACCATCCTCTATGCCGCGGACGGTAAGACGGTCCTCGCCGACCTGCACCCGCCCGGTTATCAGCATTACTACGAGCCCTTGCAGTCGATGGGTACCTTGCTTCCACAAGCTGTGTTGAGCATCGAGGACCGAAACTTCTACAACGAGCCCGGCGTGGATCCCGGCGGGGTCGCGCGCGCGGCGATTATCGACTGGCGCGCGCATCAGAACGTGCAGGGCGCGTCGACCATCACGCAGCAGCTGGTGAAGCTGCGGCTGGTCGGCAATGAGGTGAGCCTCGACCGCAAGTTCCGCGAGGCGCTGCTCGCATTCGAGATCGAGCGCCGTTACACGAAGAGCGCGATTCTGGAGATGTACCTGACTAGCGCGTTCTTCGGCAACAGCGCGTGGGGCAGCGCTGCCGCGGCGCAGATCTACTACCACACGACCACCAAGAATCTCGACCTGGCGCAGGCATCGATGCTCGCCGGTCTGATCCGTGGCCCTTCTGTCTACAACCCGCTGCTGGACTGGAAGGCCGCCAAGGCGCGCCAGGCCGATGTCCTTCAGGCGATGGTGCGAGACCAGAAGATCACCGCTGACCAGGCTGCACAGGCATTCGTCGAAGACATCTCAGCGCCCAACCACATGTACACCCCTATCAACCAGATTCTCGCGCCGGCCTTCGTGCGATACGTCACGGGCCAGCTGGTGGCACGGTTCGGGGCGGACTCGGTTTACACGGGCGGGCTCCAGGTGACGACCACCTTGAACTGGAAGCTGCAGGAGCTGGCTCAGAAGACTGTGACCGGCACCGTCAAGAGCCTCGCCTACCGTCGCGTCAGCCAGGGGGCGCTGGTGTCGATCGACCCGAGCTCCGGAGCGATCGTCGCGATGGTCGGCTCAGCCAACCCCAAGGCCAATGGCGGCCAGTACAACCTGGCGGTTTGGCCGCCGCGAAACCCGGGTTCGTCGATGAAGATCTTCACCTACACGACCGCGATCGCGAGCCGCAAGTACACCATGACCACATCGATTACGGACTCCGCGTTCTCGTACCGAGATCCTGCCTCAGGCGAGGTCTACACGCCTCGTAACTATGACGGTCGTTACCACGGGACCCTGCAGCTGCAAGAGGCCATGGCCAACTCGCTCAACATCCCCGCGGTCAAGGTCGAGCTGGGTGTCGGAGTGTCGTCCGTCGTCAACATGGCGAGGGCTATGGGGGCTCCGCCCTGGCAGCTCCACTTCGATAAACACGGCAACCCGATCTACACCAACAACGACCGGCTGAACACATACGGGCCGTCGCTCACGCTCGGTGGTTACGGCGAAACTCCATTGCAGATGGCGACAGGCGCGTCTGTCCTGGCGGCCAAGGGTGTGCTTCACCCTCCGTTCGCGATCACGCAGATCAAGAAGGATGGCACCGTCCTCTTCGCCCAGAAGCCGGGTGCGGGGTCCAAGAAAGTGCTCGATCCGCGGGTGGCTTTCATCATGGGCCAGATCATGTCGGACGACTACAACCGCAGGCTGATTTTCGGAATGGGATCGATCCTCACTCTGGCGGGCCACCGAGTGGCAGTGAAGACCGGCACGACGGATCAGTTCGCCGATGCGTGGACGATTGGCTTCACACCTCACCTTGTGACTGCCGTATGGGTCGGCAACCCGGACTGGCGGCAGAAGATGACGGAGGGGTCTGACAGCTTCTACACCGCGGCTCCGGTGTGGCACAACTACATGACGTCAGCGCTTCCGTTCCTGAAGCTGCACAACGAGTGGTACAAGGAGCCAAACGGCCTGATCAACAGGGTGTT
>DASXNH010000064.1:0-10231 GCA_036495195.1 Candidatus Dormiibacterota bacterium | reverse complement strand
ATTCGGCGCCGGCGATCATCGACGACGTCGATGCCTTGATCACCGACCGCCTGGGTGTCGGTCTGTTCACGACCCACGCCGATTGCTTCCCGATAATCCTGTGGGATCCGATCCACAGGGCGGTCGGACTCGCGCATGCCGGGTGGCGTGGCACGCGTGCAGGTGTGGCCGTCGCGGCGCTGCAGGCGATGGAGCAGGAGTTTCATACCAGACCTCGCGATGTGCGCGCCGGGATCGGCCCTGGCATTTGCGGGCGTTGCTACGAGGTCGGGGCCGAGGTCGCTGAAAACTTCGATGGCGCTTTCGTCACCCGAGGCGATGGCGATCGGTCCCTACTCGACCTTGCGGCGTCAAACATGGCGCAGCTGAAGGAGGCGGGTGTCCGCGCCGTGCACGACATCGCGATGTGCACGAAGGAGAGCTACCTCTTTCCGTCCCATCGCCGCCTTGCGGACGGCACTCGATTCGGCGCGATCGTCGCGCTGAGATGATCGAGGAAGTTCAGCAGCGCCTCGCGCTGGTGCGCGAGAAGATCGCGCGCATTCGCAACCCGGACGATCTGGTCATCGTCGCCGTTACCAAGGGGTTTGGGGCGGAGACGTGCCGGGCGGCCCTGGCCGCGGGCCTGCGGGTGCTGGGAGAGAACCGTGTGCACGAGGCGATTTTGAAGATGGACGAGGTGACTGACGCCGAATGGCACCTGATCGGCCATCTCCAGACCAACAAGGTCCGGCCGGCCGCCGGCCGCTTCGCCCTCATCCACTCGGTCGACTCGGTCCGCCTTGCGACGGAGCTGGCACGGGTCGAGCCTCAGCAAGCTGTTCTGCTGGAGGTGAATGTCGCGCGCGAGCCGCAAAAGCACGGAGCCGGCCCCGATCGAGCCCAGGACGCGATCACCGAGATCGCAAGGTTCCTCGACCTGAGGGGCCTGATGGCGATGGGCCCGTCCCACGGCGATCCCGCCCCAGTGTTCAGGGAGCTGAGACAGATTCGTGACGAGGCCGAGCAGCGACTGGGTAAGAGCCTGCCGGTACTATCGATGGGCATGAGCGGAGATTTCGAGGTAGCCGTCGCGGAAGGCAGCACGATGCTGCGACTCGGGCAGGCGCTCTTCGGGCCCCGCCCCAGCTGACTGCGGTGGCCGCCATTGCTTCGCTCCTCGCCCTGGTTCTGTGGGCCTTCGTCATCGTCATCCTGGTCCGCGTCGCCTTCACCTGGATCAGCCCATACCCAAACCACAGCGTCTACAGGCTTGCGTACCAGATCACGGAGCCGGTCCTGGCGCCGGTGCGGCGCTGGCTGCCACCCGTCTCCGGCATGGACCTCTCGCCGCTCGTCGTGACGGTGGCCTGCTACTTCTTGATCCATGCGCTTGGCTTCGTCGGCTGATCGATGTTTGATCCGGTAAATCAAAAGGTCAGCTTCCCTGAGCTCGAGAAGGAGCTCATGGCGACCTGGAAGCAGGAGGACACGTTCCAGAAATCACTGGAGCTGCGGAAGGGCCGGCCGCGCTTCGTCTTCTACGAAGGACCTCCGACCGCGAATGGCAAGCCGGCGACCCACCACATCCTGGCGCGCGCCTTCAAGGACCTGTTCGGCCGCTACAGGACCATGCGGGGCTTCTATGTGGAGCGCAAGGCGGGCTGGGACACGCACGGGCTTCCGGTTGAGATTGAGGTGGAGAAGAAGCTCAAGATCTCCGGCAAGTTCGCGATCGAGAACGAGATCGGCGTCGAGCGTTTCAACGAGCTTTGCCGCGCCAGCGTGCACGAGTACGTCTCGGACTGGGTCGCCTTCAGCGAGCGCATGGGGTTTTGGCTGGACTACGACAACGCTTACTGGACCCTGACGCCTGACTACATCCAGTCGGTCTGGTGGGCTCTGAGCGAGATGTGGAAGCAGGGTCTTGTCTACAAGGGTTTCCGCGTGGCGCCGTACTGCCCACGCTGCGCCACGCCGCTTTCGAGCCACGAGCTGGCGCTGGGCTACCAGGACAACGTGCCCGACCCCAGCGTTTATGTACGTTTCAGACTCAAGAACGATCCCAAAACTTCGATCCTCGCGTGGACGACCACCCCCTGGACGCTGCCCGGAAACGTCGCCCTCGCAGTCGACGCAGACATTGACTACATCAAAGTGAAGGACGGCGAGGATGCGTTCCTGATCCTCGCCGAGTCCAGGCTTGCGGTGCTCAACGAGTCACCGCAGGTCGTTGGGCGGATGAAGGGCCGCGACCTGGTCGGGCTCGACTACGAGCCGCTGTACCCGTATTCCATCCCTGCCGAGGGCCGCGCGCACTACGTCGTCGATGCCGACTTCGTCTCGACCGAGGAAGGCACCGGCGTGGTCCACACGTCCGCGCTCTATGGGGTTGACGACCTGAGACTCTGCCAGGAGAAGGGCATCCCCTTCAGGCACACGGTGGGCCTTGATGGCAAGTTCCTTCCTTATGTCGATAAGTTCGCCGGCCTTCATGTCAAGGAGGCCGACCCGGTCATCATCGACGACCTCAGGGCGCGCGGCTTGCTCTACAAGTCCGAGACGATCCTGCACACATACCCTTTCTGCTGGCGCTGCAGCACGCCGCTCATCTATTACGCACTCGACTCGTGGTACGTGCGGACGACCGACCGCAAGGCTGAGCTGATCGCCAACAATGCGGCGACCAACTGGGTGCCTGCGCACATCAAGACCGGACGCATGGGCGATTGGCTCGAGAACAATGTCGACTGGGCCATCTCGCGCTCCCGCTACTGGGGCACGCCGCTTCCGTTCTGGGTCTGCGAAAAGTGCGGCGAGCAGAAATGCGTCAGCTCGTCGGCCGAACTCGGACTCAAAGAGGACGTGGACCTGCACAGGCCATTCATCGACACCATCACCCTCGTGTGCGAAAAGTGCGGTGGCCTCATGAAGCGCGTGCCCGAGGTGCTTGACACCTGGTTCGACTCGGGATCGATGCCGTTCGCGCAGCGCGGCTATCCGCGCCACGGAAAGAGCGAGTTCGACGAGTCTTTCCCGGCGGACTTCATCGCGGAGGCGATGGACCAGACGCGCGGTTGGTTCTATTCGCTGCTCGCGATCTCGACCCTGCTCTTCAAGCAAAACGCGTATCGCAATGTCATCTGTCTCGGACTTGTGGTCGACCCGAAGGGCAAAAAAGCTTCGAAGTCGCGCGGCAACGTCCTCGACCCGAACTACCTCTTCGACACCTTCGGCACCGATGCGGTGCGCTGGTACTTCTACACGTCAACCCAGGTGGGAGAGAACTACCGCACCGGCGATGCCGCGTTGAGAGAGACAGTGCAGCAGTTCTTCATCCCGCTGTGGAACTGCTACTCGTTTTTCGTCACGTATGCGCGCCTGGACGGATTCGACCCGGCGCAGCCCGCCGTGCCGGTCGCCGAGCGGCACGTGCTCGACCGATGGCTTCTGTCGAAGTTGAGCGGCCTTTGCGCCGCCGTGTCGAGCGGTCTCGACGCATACGATGCGAACGAGCCGGCCCGTCGAATCAACCGCTTCGTCGACGACCTTTCGAACTGGTACATCAGGCGCTCCCGCCGCCGCTTCTGGAAATCGCAGTCCGACCGCGACAAGGCGGCGGCGTATCAGACGCTTTACGAGACGCTGCGCACGGTCTGCCAGCTGATGGCGGCGTTTGCGCCGTTTTCCTCCGACGCGATGTACCGCAACCTCTCGAACGGCGAATCCGTGCACCTCAGTAATTTCCCCGAGCCCTCCTCCCACCACGATGCCCAGGTCGAGGCGGATATGACACGCGCAAGGCAGGCGGTCGAAGCCGGTCTCGCGGCGCGCGATGCGGCTCGGATGAAGGTGCGCCAGCCGCTGTCGTCGATTTCGCTTCCGGGCGAGTTGCTGCCCGAGGACATCGCTCAAATCGTGCGCGAGGAGCTGAACGTGAAGCAGCTCATCTTCGGCGCGCCCGAGGTCAAGCTCGACACCGAGATCACCGAGGAGCTGCGTCTTGAAGGCCTGGCCCGTGAAGCGGTGCGAGTGATCCAGGATCGGCGGAAGAAGCTCGGTTTCAACGTCGAGGATCGCATCCACACGCGTTACGAGGCGGATGGCATGCTCGTTCGCGCGATGCAGAAGCATGCCGATTACATCAAGAACGAGACTCTGTCCACCACGCTCGAGCCGGGTCGAGCCGACGATTTCGCGGGCGAGCAGCAAATGCTGGAAGGAGAGCAGATCTGGATAGGCCTCAAGCGCGCCTGACCACCGGTCGCGTGCTCTTCGTCGTCATCGCCCTGTGCGTGTTCGCGCTCGACCGGCTGACCAAGGGTCTCGTGAACGCCAACGTTCCCTTCGGCACCGAGGTTCCGGTGATCGACCACGTGCTCGGTATCACCAACGTGCACAACTCAGGGGCGGCTTTTGGCTTCGCTCCCGCCGGCGCTGCCTTCTTTCTGATCGCGTCCGTGGCCGTCTCGATCGGGATCGCCGTCTACGTCGCGCGGCATCCGGGGGACCTGCGTACCGATGCGATCCTTGGGCTGATCATGGGCGGGACGGTGGGCAACGGCTTTGACCGGATCGCGTTTGGCACGGTCACCGACTTCGTCAACGTCCATTTCTGGCCGGTCTTCAACGTCGCGGACTCGGCCATCAGCATCGGTGTCGTGGCGCTGCTCGCCACGTATGTCCTACGCAAGCCCGACGCCGCCTGATCGCGGCCGCCGCGTCTCCACGCCTCGATCGCTTCCTCGCCGAGCAGGAGCCGGAGCTGAGCCGATCGGCGGCCGCGCGCCTGATCAAAGGACACCTGGTGTTGGTCAACGGCCAGACCGCGGACCCCGCCGACCGGGTGGCTGCCGGCGCTGTGGTCGAGTTCGAGATTCCCGAGGCCTACACGATCGAGGCTTCCGCCGAGCCGATAACGCTCGATGTGGTGTACGAGGACGAGGACCTGGCGGTGATCGACAAGCCGGCGGGGATGGTCGTTCACCCCGCGCCGGGGCATTACACGGGCACCCTGGTCAACGCCCTGCTGGGGCGTGGCGGGACATGGTCGGTGGTCGGTGGCTCGGCGAGGCCCGGCATCGTGCACAGGCTGGACAAGGGCACGTCGGGCCTGATCGTGGTCGCCCGCAACGACACCAGCCATCGCGCGCTCTCTTCACAGCTGAAAGACCGCACGCTCAGCCGGACCTACATGGCGATCGTGCGCGGCCTTGTCAGGGAGGAGGCGGGCGAGCTCGAAGGACCGATCGGTCGCGACCCGAAGGAGCGCAAGCGGATGGCTGTCGTCAGCGGCGGGCGGTTCGCTCGCACTCGGTACGAGGTGGTCGAAAGAGGGCGCGGGCATACACTCCTGCGCTGTGACCTCGACACCGGGCGGACCCACCAGATCCGCGTTCACCTGGCCGCGCTGGGCCATCCAATTGCCGGCGATGTCGAGTACGGGGGACGAAGGCCCGGCGATCCAGACCGCCCCATGCTCCATGCGTGGAGACTGCGCCTTCGCCATCCCCGCACCCACACGGACATGACTTTCGAAGCGCGTCCCCCGGCAGACTTCGACGCTTTCTGGGCCGCGGTTCGATGAGCCCAAAACAGGGGCTCCTCATCGTCATCTCCGGACCGTCCGGTGTCGGCAAGGACACGCTGATCCAGCGGTTACGCGACCTGGACCCTGGCCTGCGGTACTCGATCTCGTACACGACCCGGAAGCCTCGGCCCGGCGAGGTGGCGGGGGTCAATTATTTCTTCGTCAACCGGGAGCGGTTCGAGGAGCTGATCGCTCAGGGGTTCTTCCTCGAATACGCGACGTACAACGGCCACTACTACGGCACGCCAGCGGCCGCGGTGGAGGCGGCTCGCAATGCCGGCCACGACATACTGCTGAAGATCGATGTGAAGGGCGCGGAACAGGTGCGGAAGCGCGCGCCGGATGGCCTGTTCATCTTCATCGCCCCACCGTCCAGAGAGGAGCTCATCCGGCGCCAGGAGCAGCGCGCGGGCGCGCATGCCGAGGAGGACATGGCAGAGCGTCGCAAAATCGCGGAGACGGAGATGAAGCACGCGTCGCAGTACGACTTCGTCGTGGTCAACGACGACCTCGAGCGTGCTGTGCGCGAGGTGCTCGAGATCATCCAGAAGGCGCGCGGGCGCCAGACTTGATGGGACCATGCCTCTAGACCCGACCCCAGTTCCCGATGAGCTGCGCGGGCTGCGCATTGCGCTCCTCGTGGCCGGTGGGATCGCCGCCTACAAGCTCGTCGACCTGGCCTCGGCGCTGACGCAGGCGGGGAGCCAGGTGCGCGTGGCGATGACCCCTTCCGCGACGCGGTTCGTCGGCGCTCCCTCGTTTCGAGGCGTGACCGGCAACCCGGTGCTGACAGGACTGTGGGCATCCGACGGGGCGCCCGAGCCTCACGTGTCCCTGGGTGACTGGGCACAGGTGCTGCTTCTCGCGCCTGCGACCGCCAACATCATCGGGCGCATCGCCAACGGCCAGTCGGACGACATCGTGACCGCGACGGTCCTGGCCTCGCGCGCTCCGGTGGTGGTCGCCCCGGCGATGAACGACGCGATGTGGTCGAAGCAGGCGGTCCGAGACAACATCGTGAAGCTGCGGGAGCGGGGCATGACCATCGTCGAGCCCGAGTCGGGCCACCTGGCCAGCGGGCACGTCGGCGCCGGCCGTCTCGCGGCTTCCGGGGAGCTGCTCGAGGCGTTGGCGTCTGCTGTGCGGTCTCGTTACGACCTGGCTGGCCGCACCGTGGTGGTCACCGCCGGTGGCACGCGCGAGCCGATCGATCCCGTGCGGTTCATCAGCAACTACTCCAGCGGCAAGATGGGATTCGCAGTGGCGTTGGCGGCCGCAGATCGGGGCGCACGCGTCGTGCTCGTGAGCACGGCCTCGCATCCCACGCACAACGGCGTCGAGGTCCGGCCCGTCGAAACGGCTGAGGAGATGCTCGCGGAGCTCAGGGACCAGCTCGAAGGCGCGGACCTGCTGGTGATGGCAGCGGCGGTCGCCGATTTTCGCCCGGCCAGAGTCTCAGGCAGCAAGATAAGACGCGAGGAGACCTCGCACCTGACGCTCGAGCTCGAGCCGATTCCTGATCTGCTGGCGACGGTCGGCAAGGAGAAGAGCGGCAGCCGCGTGTTTCGGGTCGGCTTTGCGGCAGAGGGATCGAACCTCGATGCCAAGGCTCTGGAGAAGATGAAGAAGAAAGGCCTTCAGGCGATCGTGGCCAACGACATCTCGCGGAAGGACGTCGGGTTCGGCAGCGATCACAACGAGGGCGTGATCCTTTTCGCGGACGGCACCCGGCAGGAGATCGAACGGATGACCAAGCGCGCGATGGCTGATCGGATCCTGGACCTGGTCGGGCCTCGGCTTCCAAAGCGCTAGCGAGTTGCTCTACGCCGAGGTCGCGGTCGAGGCTGGGCGCTCGCTCGATCGAGAGACGTACAGCTACCAGGTGCCAGAGGGCATGCACGTCGTGCCGGGGCACCGAGTCACCGTCCCCTTCGGCCGGCGCACCTCATTCGGATTCGTAGTTTCTCTTAGCCCAGATGACCCGGCCGTTGAGACCAAACCGATCGCTTCGGCCGGCGGCGATCCGCTGCTGCTGCCCCACCAGGTTGCTCTGGCGCGTTTGGTCGCCGACCACTACTGGGTGCCCCTGATCGAATGCCTTCGCGCGATGCTGCCGCCGCGTGTGCGCAAAGCGGGCTCAGGCGGCTCGGGCCCATCGACCCGGCAGCGACGGCATAGCCGCCTCCTGGAGCTTGCCGGCGCCGCCGGTCCCGGCGCCGAGGCCGCTCGGCTGACCGCGGAGCAGGCGGCTGCGCTGGAGATCATTGAAGGCAATCCGATGACCTTGCTGCATGGCGTGATCGCCAGTGGCAAGACCGAGGTTTACCTGGCGGCCGCCGAGCGGGCGCTCTCACAGGATCTTCGGGTGTTGCTGCTGGTGCCGGACATCTCATTGACGCCGCAGCTGGTGGAGCGGGTGCGGGCTCGGCTCAAGGCGCCGATCGCGATCCTGCACAGCCAGCTCACTGAGCTCGAGCGGGCCCAGCAGTGGTGGCGGACCCGGCGCGGGGAGGCCGACGTTGTGTTGGGCAGCCGGTCGGCGGTGTTCGCCCCGATCCCCCGGCTGGGTCTGATCTGCCTCGACGAGGAGGGCAGCGCGTCGTACAAGCAGGACCGCACCCCGAGGTACGAGACCGGGTGGGTGGCGCGGCGCCTGGCCTCGCTCAGTGGAGCACGTTTTGTGGCGGGCTCGGCGACGCCCAGCGTGGTCACGTACCACGAGGCGACGCGCGGCGTGATGGCGCTGGCCGAGCTGAAGCACCGCGTTCGCGGCAGGGCTGCGGAGGTCGAGCTCGTCGACATGCGCGATGAGGCTGCAGCGGGCAACCGTCAACCACTCTCGCGGCGATTGGTCGAGGTGGTCGAGCGAACTCTGGAAAACGAGGAGCAGGTGATTCTTTATCTGAACCGCCGGGGAATGAGCACCTTTGTGCTCTGCCGCGATTGCGGCAAGTCGGTGCAATGCCTCGGTTGCTCAGTGGCGCTTGTCCAGCATGCCGAGATCGACGGCCTGGTCTGCCATTACTGCGGCTATGCGCGCCAGATGCCGTCGGTTTGCGACCACTGCGGGAGCAGGAACATCCGCGGCATGGGGCTGGGCACGCAACGACTCGAGAGCATCGTCAAAAAGCTGTGGCCGCGAGCGCGCGTGCTGCGCCTCGACAGTGATGCTGCGCGCGGGCCCGATTCCTACTTCGACATCTGGGAGACGTTCAACGAACGGCGCGCCGACATCCTGGTGGGGACGCAGCTCGTGACGCGCGGCCTGGACCTGCCCGCGGTCACGTGCGTGGGCGTGATCGATGCGGACCTACCGCTCCACTTTCCTGACTACCGCTCCGCGGAAAACACCTTCTCGCTGGTGGTGCAGGTTGCGGGCCGTGCGGGACGAGACGGGCGTCCATCCCGAGTGATTGTGCAGACGAGCAACCCTGAGCATTACAGCCTTCGCTGTGCCGCGACCGGCGACTACGAAGGGTTTTATGAGGCGGAGCTGCCGTCACGGAAGGCGTTTGTGTTTCCGCCATTTGCGGAGCTCGCGGTCCTCACGCGGACTGATGCCGACGACACGCGCGCCGCCGCGTCCGCGCGAGAGGCGGCGGAGTCGCTGGCGAGCGGGCTGCTGGGGGAGGGCCTTGAAGGGATTCGCGTGATGGGCCCGGCGCCGGCATTCATCCATCGATTGCGCGGCGAGTACCGTTGGCAGATCACCTTAAAAGGCGATGGCTTGGAGCGAGCGCGCCACCTGGCGCCGCGAGGCAAGGGCTGGAGCTATGACGTGGATCCTGTGACGTGAGCGAGAAGCGGACGGTCGAGCAGCGGAAGGCGGACGTGCTGGCGGTGCTCGAAGCGCAGGGCCACATGTGGCTGTCGAGCGCTGACGCCTCTGGCCGGCCTCATGTGATCGCCGTGTCAGCGTGGTGGGATGGCACGGACTTGGTGGTGGCCACGAGGCTGTCGACGCGGACGGCGACCAACCTCGCGAGCGGCGGCGTCGCCAAGCTGGCCGCGGGCACTCCCGCCGACGCGGTGATGCTCGACGCCCTGCTGATCGAGAGCAAACCGGCGGAGGAGGCGCCCGAGGTGGCGGCCGGGTTTTCATCTGCGGTCGGATGGGATCCGCGCGACGAGGGGGCTGGATGGGCCTTCTTCCGGCTGCGGCCGACCCGCATCCAGGCCTATCGCGGCTACTCGGAGCTCGAAGGCCGGGATGTGATGCGCAATTCGCGCTGGCTGGCTTAAGCCGGCTTAACTCGAGCTCGGCGTGGGTAAAATCGATCTCGTGGTCCGTCCGATTCTCAGCTTCGAACATCCGGTGCTTCGCCAGAAAGCGAAGAAGGTGCCGCGTGTCGACACGTCGATCCAACGGTTGATCGACGACCTCTCAGAGACGATGCTGGATGCGCCGGGGGCGGGGCTGGCGGCGCCTCAGATCGGCGTGGGGCTGCGCGTCTGTGTGGTCAAGGGCGACGACAATCAGATCTGGGGGCTCGTCAATCCGGAGATCGTCAAACACGATGGCGTGCAGGTCGGGTACGAGGGCTGCTTGAGCTACCCCGGCTGGGTAGGCGAGGTCGCGCGCCACGAGACAGTGGTCGTGAAAGGGCGCAACCGCCATGGCAAGGAAGTACGAATCAAGAGCACCGGATTCACGGCGCGCGC
>DASXNH010000063.1:0-10363 GCA_036495195.1 Candidatus Dormiibacterota bacterium | reverse complement strand
AAGTAGCGTCCCATCCGCTCGATACAGGGCGACGAGGATGTCCCTCGCTTCCGCCGTGACCGCGGTCCCGGAGACCTTGACCAGGGTGATGGCGCCCTCGTCGATGACCCGGAACAACTTGTGTCGAACGATCTCGAACGTGAAGGGATCGACACCCGACCCGGATCCGACGCGCACGCCGCTGTGGCTGGTGGTCAGTTCCATGTGATTCTGAGGTTCAGGTACTCATCACAGGTGCCGATCTGCCCAGGGTTGAGGACGATGGTGGTGATGGGTGTCCAGATGAGAGCGGGGCCCTCGACGACATTGCCATTGCGCAGCTTTTCGTACTCGTAGCACTGAGCCTCGATGAACTTGCCGGCCGAGCTGAAGTACGCGGATCTGACCTCGGCGAACGCAGCTCTCGGGTCGGAGTCGCCACGGGGTTGGCGGGTGAGGCGAGGCTTCGCGAGCAGGCCGACCCCACGAACTCGAAAGTTGACCATGTCGACGCCGGCCTCGCTGTAGGCGGAGCCCTGGCCGTAACGATCCTCGTAGAGGTTGTCGAACCGCCCGAGCAGCTGTTGCATGCTTGCGGCCGAGAGAGGGTCGGAGCCTTCGACCGGGGTGGTGACGACGTGAACCTGGCGGCGGTAGCGCATGTCGATCGCCCGGGTCATGACCATGTCCGCGGGGGCGAAGCCGTCGTCGGCAAGCTTTTCCGTGACCCGCGCCGTCAGCGCGCCATAGATCGCGTTCACCACGTCCGGTTCGACGGGAACGTGCAGAGTTCGGGTCAGCTGTTCCTCGTGGGCCACGTCGGAGGTCACAAGGCCCATCGCCCCCTGGACCGATGCGGAGTGCGGTATCACCAGGGTCTGCACCCCCAACTTGGGTCCGAAGGTGGCCACGTGCATGCCCGCCGTACCGCCGGAGGAGAACAGCGCATATGCGCGCGGATCGAGGCCCCGCTCCACCGTCAGCTTGTGCAACATGTCGTAGATCATGCTGTTCGCCAGCCGGTACACCTCGCCGGCGGCTTCCTGGACCGTCATGCCGAGGGGATCGGCCACCTTCGACTTGAACACCGCCAACGCCTTGTCCAGCGTCAACCCGGCCCTGCCGCCCATGAAGTACCGCTCGTTGAGATAGCCGAGGATCAGGTCGACGTCGGTGATCGTCGGCTCCGTGCCGCCACGGTCATAGCAGACCGGCCCTGGATCGGCGCCGGCGCTCTGGGGCCCGATCTGCGGGATGTGGCTTTCGGGATCGACCCTCACGATGCTGCCGCCCGCGACGCCGATGGACTCCATATTCATCTTCGGCGAGGCGTACGGGTATTGGAGAACCATCGGTTCTCTTGCGTAGTCGATCAAGCCATCGCTGATGACGCCAGCCTTGAACGTGGTCCCACCCATGTCCACGCCGAGGATGTGCTTGAAACCGATCGTTTCGCCAAGGGCCTTGGTCCCAACGAGGCCACCGATGGGGCCGGACTCGATCATCGCTATCGGCCGCTCGGCGGCGAGCCGGGAGGCCAGGAGTCCGCCGTGCGCCTGCATGATCAAGAGGCTTCCGTGATAGCCGCTCTCGCTGAGCCGGGCCTGCAGGATCTCAAGATACTTCGCGACCTTGGGGCCCATCCTCACGTTCAGTGCGACCGTCTGGGTGCGCTCGAACTCCCCGATGACCGGAGCGATTTCGTGGGACAGAGTGCAGTAAAGGTCTGGATGCATCTTCTTGATGCGCGCCGCGGCCGCCTTCTCGTTGGCCGGGTTGGCAAAAGACCAGAGGAATGACACGCCGATCGATTCGATGCCGCTTGCCACCAGCTCCTGAACCGCGCGGTCGATCTCAGACTCGTCGACATTGATGAGGATGTCGCCACGGGCATCGACTCGCTCACGGATGGGCCTCGTCAAGGCAAGCGCGATCACGGGTTCCGGCTTGCGCACATAGGGCACGTTCTTGATCTCTACTTCCGTTCTGCCGACCCACTCCGCGTAGCCGCCGCGCATCATCGAGAGCGTGTCCTCGAATCCGCTGGTGACGAGCAGTCCCGCGGGCGCCAGGTCCCCGGTGATGATGATGTTCTCGGGAATCGTGCACGCGTGGAGGAAGAGCTTGGTTTGCGATAGCAGCTCTTTCGAGCTCGTCCCGAGATCGCCCGCCGCGATGCTGATCACCTCGAGCACGCCTTTCGAAAAGTCGCCTGGGGTGGAGAAGGTCTTGCAGATCGTCAGCTCCCCCCGGTCATCCAGCACGACACAATCCGTGCACGTGCCGCCGACGTCGACCCCGATCACATACTCAGGAGGGGCAGCGCTCACCGGGTGATGCCTGAGACGAGGTAGCGCGGCCGCTGCCGGGTCGATACCAGCCGACCTATGTGTTTCGACATCCGGTTTTCCCCATCGGCATCCAATATACTGGATGTTGTGGCCCTCAGGCATGGTCGTCGTGGCCGCCGCACGAGTGATATGGCGATTACTCCGGATCCTCCTGCCACCGTGTTCCTCAATCCCTTGTTCGGCCTCCTGCCGGCGCTTGATCTGGGGGACACAGCCGAGGTGCTTGACTTTCACAAGCGTCTCCCCGGTTATCGGCCCACTCCCCTCGTGGCGGCGCACGACCTGGCGGGGCAGCTTGGCATATCCGAGCTCTGGGTCAAGGACGAGTCAGAGCGCCTCGGCTTGCCGGCTTTCAAGATGCTGGGCGCCAGCTGGGCCGCTTATCATGCCTTGCGCTCGCGGCTGGGTGGCAAAATCCGGCCGTGGCGCGAGATCGCCGAGCTCCGGGCTCAGGTTTCCCAGCTGGGGCCCCTGACGCTGGCCACCGCGACCGATGGCAATCACGGACGCGCCGTCGCCCGCATGGCCTCGATGCTCGGCCTGGGCGCACGGATCTACGTGCCGCGCTCCGTCGGCCGCGACCGAATCGAGGCGATCGGGCAGGAGGGCGCCGAGGTCATCGTGCTCGAGGGCTCATACGACGATGCGCTGGCGCGATGCACGGCAGGCCTGAAAGCCGGCGACATCCTCGCCTCGGACACGGTCCATGACGGCCACGAGGGCTTCGCCAAGTCGGTGCTGGTGGGCTATGGAACGCTCATCCACGAGACGCGCGAGCAGTTTTCGCTTCTCGGTGGGAGGCCGCCGGACGCGGTGTTCGTGCAGATGGGAGTGGGTTCTTTCGCTGCCAGCGTGATCGGTCACCTGGACGCTCTCTCGGCGGGCGCGAGCGTGATCGGCGTCGAGCCCGTTGACGCCGCCTGCGTGATGGCCTCTCTGCGGGCGGATCGCGAAGTCCTGGTGGCGGGCCCGCATCGCTCGGCGATGGTCGGACTGAACTGCGGCCGGCCGTCCGCAGTCGCCTGGCCCATCCTTCGGGCTGGACTGACCGCAACCGTTGCGATCGAAGACTCATGGGCCGATCGTGCGATCGAGAAGCTCGCGTCCGTCGGGATCCAGTCTGGCCCGAGCGGTGCCGCGGGGCTGGCCGGATTGATGTTCCTCCAGGGCTCAGGCCGGAATGTCTCCGACCTGGTCGGTCGGCCGATTCAGTCAGTCCTTGTCATCAACACCGAGGGAAGCACGCAGCTACCCGATGTCGGTGGATCGTCCGCGCGCAATTTGTAAAGGAGGTGAACTTGTCGACAGTGAACGGTTCCACCGATTGGGGGCGCCGAGGACATGTTGTGAACACCATCCTGGACGCCGCGGGGCTCACCCCGGTGGTCAAGCTGAGGAAGGTGGCGCCCGCCGGGGTCGAGGTGCTGTGCAAGGTTGAGTTCTTCGGCCCTTCGGGGAGCGTCAAGGATCGCATTCTGCCCCACATCGTCAGCCGAGCCATCGAGCGCGGCGAGCTCCGCGAAGGCATGACCATCATCGAGGGGACGACCGGAAACACGGGCATCGCGACCAGCATGGTCGGGGCTGCGCTGGGCTTTCCCGTCACCATCGTGATGCCGGAGGGCATGAGCGAAGAGCGAAAGAAGACGATCGTGGCCTATGGCGCGAAGTTGGTGCTCACCCCCGGCGCCGAGAGCGACGTCGACCTGGTCCTCGAAAAGGTGGCGGAGCTCAAGGCGGAAGAAGCCGGCCGTTACTACCAAGTCGGACAGTTCACGAACCAGGACAACGTCGAAGCGCACTATCGCGCCACCGGCCCTGAGCTGTGGGAGCAGCTGGGTGGCAAGGTCGACGCGTTTGTCGCCTCCCAGGGCACCGGAGGCACCATCACCGGGATCGGCCGATATCTGAAAGAGCAGAACCCCGCGGTGAAGATCTTCGCCGTCGAGCCGTCGGAGTGCCCGATATTGTCAGGCGGCGACTGGGGCAGCCATCGGATTGAAGGGATCGGCGACGGCTTCGTTCCCGAGGTGCTCGACCTGAACGTCCTCGACGGCGTGATTCAGGTTTCCTCCGATGAGGCGATCGAGATGGCGCGACGCCTGGCCCGCGAAGAAGGCATCTTCTGTGGGATCAGCTCGGGCTGCAATGTGGCAGCGAGCGTGAAGTTGTTCAATCACGGCGGACGCTTCGGTCGAATCGCGACGGTGCTCAACGACAACGGGCTTCGATACCTCTCGACGGAGCTCTGTGGCGGCCCGGTCGTGCTCGACACGCTGGAGCGTGATCATGAATCGGATCACGAGCTGAGCGAACGACTGCGCAGGGCGGCGCTCGAAGTCATCGCCTGAGCGAATCTCCTCCCGTTTGCGGGGAGGGGTCAGGGTGCGCGGCGTTGCGTTCCGCCTTCGACTCGTTGGGCACAGTGGCGTGGGCCGGCAGCTTGCCGGCCGCGCGCATCGCCAGAGCCGCCGTGGCGATCGCGCTGGCCGCCGCCAGGCCGTAGATCGCGGCGAGGCCGGGTCGCAAACCCAGGTGAAGGGCCTGGCTGGCGGCCACGATCGCGCCGCCGATGCCGGTGCCGAGGGCGGTGCCCAGACTGCCCATGAGGTTGCGGCTGGCAAGGGCCATGCCCTCGCTGCCCGCCGACGCTGCGCTCATCGTCTTGAGCGTGAGGGTGTTGAACGCGATTCCCATGCCGACGCCGGCGAGGGCCCACGCGATGAAGGGCACGGCCAGGGGCGCGTCGTAGATCGCCGTTCCAAAGCCCACGATACCCGCGGCGAGCAGAGCAGCCGCCGAGGCGATGAGCACATTGCCGGCGACCCGGCTCACGAGCACGGTATTGATCCACACGCCCATCGTCCAGGTCAGGATCGCAGCCGAAACTCCAATGGCGGCGACGCCAAGCGAGACTCCTCGAAGACCGGTGAGCACCAGGGCGACGAAGCTGAACGCCGTGTAGATGCCAAAGTTGAGGAAAAAGCCCGCGGTGATGATGGCGGGCAGGCCGGGCCGGGCCCGCATGAAGCCGGCAGGAAGGATCTGGCGAAGGGCCCTGACCATGAGCACCAGGCCGGCGACAAGCACCGGCACCACCCACCAGGTCGGCGTGGTCAGCCCCGTTATGAACATTCCTGCGCCCAGCGCGAGCTGGAAGGGCCGCGTGAGGGCTGGCGGCCGGGATGACGGCACTGGGGAGGCAACCGCGCGCAGGCTCGGAAACGTGATCGCAGCCGCGAGAATCGCGGGCCCCAGCACGGCGGCAAAAGCCCAGCGCCACCCGACCGCCGCGGTGATCAGGGCGCCGACGCTTGGGCCGAACAACGCTGGAAGTGTCCAGGTCGCGGACAGGAGCGACAGCACCTTGACGCGAGCCGCGACCGGGTAGGCGCGTGCGATGGTGCCCTGTGAGATCGTGAATTGTGCGGTGGCACCGTATCCCTGCAGGCATCGCGCCCCGACCAGCACGATCATGTTCGGAGCCAGGGCTGCGGCGAGAGTTGCCAATAGGAAGATCGCCATCAGCACCGCAAAGGGACGCGCTGGGCCGTATCGATCGAGCGCCCAACCGGCGGTGGGGATCGCCGCGAGGCCGGCGAGGAAGAAGCCGCTGAACGCGAGGCCGTACAGCGCCAGGCCGCCGATGTCCTGGACGATTGCGGGCATGATCGTGGTGATGACCAGCGACTCGGTGGCAACTGCCAGCGTGAGCAGGCTCAGACCGACGGTCAATCTTCCCTGCGGGCCGCGCACAATCGAGCGCCAGCTGCCTTCGGCGGAGCCGGCCACGTGGTGTCGGTCGCTCATTCCACGGCGGACGAAAACAGCGGGACCCGGCAACCGCTCGGCCCGGGCACCCCAGCGCGACCGCGCGGGAAGCCACGACAGGCAGGCGGCTGCCCAAATCGCGAGCCGGCCGACGAGGCTTCCACTGCATCCCCTTCGTGGCGAAAGCTGGATGGTCGATACGCCCGGCCAACCCGATGATCCGCATCAACCAAGACCTGCATTGGTGGTATCAGAAGATATCCGCAACCGGTTGCGGGACGACCTGATCGTCGTGCCGGCTTGCTCCGCCGGACGGCTTGGACCAACGCGGGTTGCGGCTTTTCTGTTGGGGCGGCGGCGACACGCACTCGCCCGGCGGCCAGAGCGGGCCTTGTCCCCTGGTCCACCGGCCGTTCCATCCAGGTGAGCTATATGCCGGCTCGCCTCTCCAGGGCTTCGTTGGCGTTGGCCAGGTCGACGAAGAGCTGACGGGTGCGCAGCATGTTGCGCACTCGCATCAGCACCTCGGTGGGGTCGAGAGGCTTGGTCAGGAAGTCGTTCGCGCCCAGCATCAGGGCGACATCTCTCGCTCTTGGCCCGTGGTCGCCGGTGAGCACGATCACCGGCAGAAAACCGAGCCGGCTGCGCGTCGGTGCAAGTCGTCGAAGAATCTCGACGCCGTCCGGGGCAGGCATATGGAGGTCGAGCAGCACGAGGTCGGGTTCGAACTCCTGAAAGGCCGCCTCGGCCTGCATCGAATCCGTGACCCCACGAACGTCGGCGTCCTCCCTGGCCACGAACCTCTCGATCGCCTCGAGGTCGTCGGGGTTGTCATCGATGATCAAGATCCGCTTTGTCATCTCACGGCTTCCATGACCTGCCGCACCTTGGCGAGCAGTGCCGCCTCGGTGAAGGGCTTCTCGAGCAGCTCGATGTTCTCGCCGAGAACGCCGGGTGGAACCATGGGTTGCGCATACCCGGACATGAATAGGACTCGCACCCCTGGCCATCGCGCCGTCACGTGGGCCGCCAGCTCCGTGCCCGGCATGTGCGGCATCACGACGTCGGTCACGAGGAGATCGATGACGCCGGGATGCGACTCGATCGTGCGCAACGCCTCCGGACCATCGGGCATGACCATCACCGAGTAGCCTTGCTGGCCGAGGATCCGGGCGACGAGCTCACGCATGTCCTCGTCGTCCTCGACCACGAGCACTGTCCCCGACGCGCGTCGCAAATGCTCGTCGGCGGGCGGCGGCTCGGCCACCGGCGGTGCGTTCGTGGTGGGGAGCAGCACCGTGACGCGCGTTCCCGAGCCTGGCTCCGAGTAAAGCGCGACGTGTCCGCCGGCCTGGGTCACGATCCCGTAAACGCTGGCGAGGCCCAGACCCGTGCCTTCGCCTTTCGGCTTGGTCGTGAAGAACGGCTCGAAGGCCCGGCGGAGCGTTTCCTTGTCCATGCCGGTCCCCGTGTCGCTCACGCTGAGTCTCACGTAGGAGCCTGGCTTGAGGCCTGGACGCGTCGCGGTGTACGTCTCGTCCACCTCGACGTTCGACGTGTCGATGGTCAGCGTGCCACCCGACCTCATCGCGTCGCGCGCGTTGACGGCCAGGTTCATGATCACCTGCTCGAGCTGTCCGGGGTCGATCCAGACGTGCCACAGGTCGGCTCCCGGGTGAGAGACCACCACGATGTGCTCTCCGAGCGTCCGGCGGAGCAGCGGCTCGATCTCCGCCACGACCGAGTTGATACTGAGCGACTGCGGCCGCGCAATCTCGCGGCGGGCGAACGAGAGCAGCTGGTGTGTGAGCCGCGCCGCACTCGTGGCCGACCGCTCCACACGCTCGAGGTCCTGGGCGACCGGTGCCCACCGCTCACCGCCGTCCTCCTGGGCCGCGGCGTTCACTCGCTGCTTGACAAAGCCGGTGAAGTTGAGGATCACACCGAGGAGGTTGTTGAAGTCATGTGCGACTCCGCCGGCGAGCTGGCCGAGGCTTTCGAGGCGCTCGGCCTGGTGATACCGCCGTTCGAACTCCTCCTTCTCTGTGACGTCCTCGACCATCGCAAACCTTGCGGGGCGGTCGTCGTAGGTGGCCTGAAAGGTGGTCACCAGCGCGCGCATGTACGTGCCGTCCTTCTTGCGGTGCGCGACCGGGCCGAATCGCACCACGTCACGCCCCTCGTCGCGCACCTGCTTGAGTTCTTCGAATTGGCTGTCGGGGGCGACCACCGCCAGGTCGACAGGCCGCAGCATCACGAACTCTGCGCGCGTCCACCCGTATGCGGTCACGGCCGCCCGATTGACCTCGACGAAGCGGTCGGTTTCGAGGTCGGAGAACATCATCGGAATCGGGTTGGCCTCGAACAGGAGCCGGTACTTGCGCTCGGATGCCGCGAGCGCCTCCAAGGCCCGGCTGCGCTCGTGCGCGGCGACCTCGGCTTTCGAGTGCTCGCGCTCTCCGAACTCGCGCAGGCCGCCCATCGACATCTCGTACGGGGCCAGGCACTCGGCGAAGAACGCGCCCGCGCGGCCGGCCGCGGCAATCCTCTGATTCTGTGTCAGTGCCGACTGGATGCGGCGGAGCGAATTCCGATGCGTTTGACCGAGCTCGAGCAGGCCGACACCCTGGCGCACGGCTTCTCGCGCCAGCAGGTACGCGTCGGACAGGGCGGCCTCGCTGCCGTCGAGCATGTACCGTTCGAGGGCGCGTCGATAGCGGTCCTCGAGGTCCTTCACCGCTCGAGCACTGTGCAGCGCGCCATCAGCACGAGGGCGTCGTCGGATGGAATCCTCGAGCGCTCCAGCAGCCGCCGCGTGGCGCGTGAAAGATCCGCGACCGGCCCGAGATCGTCAGTGAAGCGCGGGTCGATGCCGTCCGTGGCCATGACCAGCAGGTCGCCAGACCGCAGCGAGAGCGATCTCGCGCCGATCCGCGGCAGGCGCATGCCGAGGACTCCGGCGTGGGAGATCGGCGCCGCATGCCGGGCGAGGTTCGCGTAATGCCGGCGCATGAGCATGGCGTTGACGTTGCCGACGACCAGCCAGGTCAGGACGGCGTCCGCACCGAGCCACGCGATGGCGATCACGGCCCCTCGCGTGCCGACCATGGCCTCGTGACATCGCCGCACCAGGTCGTCGAGCCGGGGCGACGTCCTGGTCCGCATGGCGGCGACCGCGCGGTCCGCCACCGCTGCTGCGTCAGCGCCGTGACCCAGCGCGTCGACGACGGCAAGCAGCACGCCCTGCTCGGTGTGGTCCACCAGGTGGCTGTCCCCCGACACCTGCTGTCCGTCCGCCGGCGCGCCGGCCACTGCCCATTCGAGAAGGATCGGCCCCGATCCGAAGACCGCGGAGTCGGCCGCGAGCGTCAGCCCAGCCACTTGCGCATCGTCACGGTGGTGCCGCCTCCGCCGGTCGATGACTCGATCGAGAACTCGTCGACGAGCCGGCGGCTGCCGGGCAGGCCGAGGCCGAGCCCCCCGCCGGTGCTGTAGCCGTCCTGCATCGCGCGTTCCACGTCCGCGATGCCGGGGCCCCGGTCGCGAGCCACCATCTCGATTCCGCGACGGTGCCCGTTTCGGAGCTCCGCCACTTCGACTTCGCCGTGAACCGCGTAGCTGATGATGTTGCGGGCCACCTCCGAGATCGCAGTGGCGATCACGACCAGGTCGACGCCATCGAAGCCGAGCTCGCGCGCGACTGCTTTCCCGATCTCGCGGGCGGCCACGATGTCTCGATCCGTCGCCACTGGGACCACCCTCCTAACCTGCATCGCCGCCCGCCGTCCGGCGGTTGAGCACGGCAAGGGCCGCATCGAGGTCCAGCACTGTGCTTATTCCGTCGAGCGTGAGCCCGAGCTGAACCATGGCGAACGCCACCTCCGGCGCGATGCCGGCGATCACCGTCGTCGCGCCGCGCAGCCGGCTTATCTCGGCAATCGCACGCAGCATGCGGGTCGCGAACGAGTCGAGGACGTCGACGCTGCTGACGTCGACGATCACTCCACTCGCCCGGCCGGACGCAACCCGGTCCGCGAGCTGTCCCCGCAGCCGCACCCAGTCCTCATCGTCGAGGACCGCCTGAACCGAAGCGATCAGAACTGAGCCCTGCTGAAGAACCGGAATCGGTGAGGGCACGGTCAGATCCTCTGCTCTTCCCCTCCGGGCCCCGTGCCGCTGCTGGTCACCGTGTACCCGAGCAGGTCATCAGCGCGCTCGAGGCCGCCCTGCAGGTCACCCACGGTGTTGAGCTTGTCGAGGGC
>DASXNH010000062.1:0-12293 GCA_036495195.1 Candidatus Dormiibacterota bacterium | reverse complement strand
AGTCGCGCCTCCGCGCGGAGGCTGTTGCCGTAGTCGAACACCTCGGCGCCGCGATCGAGAAACTCGACCATCGCGTCGACATGGCGCGCCATGCTCTCCCGCGCGCGCTCCACGTATTCGGCTGGATTGTCGAGGCGCAGCTCCTGGGCGTCTTCGGGGCTCAGGCCCGCCGGGATGTAGCTCAATGGGTCGTGAGCGGGGGTCTGGTCGGTGACGATGTCCACCCCAAAACCGCGTGCCGCCAGCGCCGGCAGTATCTCCGCGGCATTGCCGTGCAGCCCAATCGACAGCGGGCGCTTCGCAGCCTTCGCGTCAGTCGCCAGTCGCAGGGCATGCTCGAGATCGTCGGCGCGAACGTCGAGGTAGCGATGCTCGATTCGCCGCTTGATGCGGTCGTCGTCCGCCTCCACGCAAATCGCCACGCCCCCGTTGAGCGTGACCGCCAGAGGCTGCGCCCCGCCCATGCCGCCAAGGCCCGCGGTCAGCGTGATCGTCCCGGCGAGCGCGCCCTCGAATCTCTTCCGGGCGATCGCAGCAAAAGTTTCGTAAGTACCCTGGAGGATGCCCTGGGTTCCGATGTAGATCCAGGAACCGGCTGTCATCTGGCCGTACATGGTCAAGCCCAGTGCCTCGAGGCGCCGGAACTCGTCCCACGTCGCCCACTCGGGCACGAGCATCGAGTTGGAGATCAGCACTCTCGGCGCCCATTCATGTGTATCGAAAACGCCGACCGGCTTGCCTGACTGAACCAGCAGAGTCTGGTCGCCCTTCAGGACCTTGAGCTCGCGAACAATCGCGTCGAACGCCTCCCACGATCGCGCGGCCTTCCCCGTGCCGCCGTAAACGACCAGGTCCTGAGGCCGCTCCGCAACCTCGGGATCGAGGTTGTTCATCAGCATTCGCATCGCGGCTTCCTGAGCCCACCCCAGGCAGGTGAGCTCTGCGCCGCGAGGCGCGCGGATCGTCCGCGTCACTGCAGGTGGCCGGTAACGGCCTCTGCTGCTGCCACCACGGCACCCGTGCGCACCAGCAATTCCGCCGCGGCAAGATCGGGCGCGAGAAAGCGATCAATCCCAGGTCCGCCCACGAGCGTGCGCACAAGGTCGCGAACGGCAGCGGTGGCCGGTGCCGGTATGAGCGGCGTCCGAAGGTCAAGGGCGCGCGCCGACGCTGTGAGCTCGACGGCGAGGATGTGGGTGAGGTTGTCGAGTACCGTGCGCAGCTTCAATGCCGCGCCCCAACCCATCGAAACGTGGTCCTCCTGCATGCCCGAGGTCGGGATGGAGTCCACGCTCGCGGGCGCGGCCAGACGCCGGTTCTCGGCCACCAGCGCCGCCGCCGTGTACTGGGCGACCATCAGCCCCGAGTTCACGCCAGGCTCTGCTGCCAGAAACGGCGGCAGGCCTTCGGAACGGTGTGGGTCCAGAAGTCGATCGAGCCGGCGCTCCGAGATCGCGCCGACCTCGGCGGCGGCGATGGCGAGAAAGTCGGCGGCGAACGCCAGCGGTTCCCCGTGGAAGTTGCCGGTGGACTCGACCTCGCCGTTCTCGAGCACGACCGGGTTGTCGACCGCCGCCGCGAGCTCGACGGCAGTCGTGCGTCGCGCAAAGTCGAGAGTGTCACGCGCTGCGCCGGCGACCTGCGGGCTGCAGCGGACCGAGTACGAGTCCTGGACCGCATGCCGCGAATGCCGGTGCGAGGCGACGATCCCTGACCCGCGAAGCATCAGGGTCAGGTTGGCCGCGCTTGCCATCTGGCCCGCATGCGGACGGATCTCATGCAGCTGTTTCTGGAACGTCCTGTCGGTGCCCATCAGAGCCTCGGCCGACATCGCCGCGGTGATGTCAGCGACGCGGAAGCATCGCTCCGCATCAGCGCACGCGAGGGCGAGCATGCCCAGCATCCCATCGGTGCCGTTGACGAGTGAGAGCCCTTCTTTTGTTTCCAGCTTTAGCGGTTTGATCTTGGCCGCCCTCAGCGCCTCGAGTGCGGGCCGCGTCGTCCCTGAAGCATCCACGACCTCCCCCTCGCCGACCAGCGCAAGCGCGATGTGGGCCAGGGGTGCGAGGTCACCGCTGCAGCCGACCGACCCGTGCCGAGGCACGACAGGGGTGATCTTTGCGTTCAGCAAGGCGATGAGGGCCTCCGCGACGGCGGGCCTGACGCCCGAGAGTCCCATCGACAGCGTTCGAGCGCGCAACAGCATCGTCGCGCGCACCACCTCATCGTCGACCGGCGGGCCCATCCCGGCTGCATGTGAGCGGATGAGGGCCAGCTGCAGCTCGGGCTGGCGCAGCGGCGGGACTCGCGTCCCAGCCAGCGCGCCGAAACCGGTCGAGACGCCATAAACCGGCTGGCGCGACGACGCGGCCTTTTCAACCCGCATCCGGCTGCGGTCCATCTTGGCTTTGGCAGCGGGCGCCAGCGCGACCGCCTCTCCGTGACGAGCCACGGCCACCACCTGCTCCTCGCCGACCGCGGTGCCGCGGAGCGTGACCGTCACTGGCGTCTCCCGATATTCTTCAGGGCCTCTCTCTGGCTCAGGCCGCTCAATCTCGCCACATTCGCAGCCACATAGCGTGCCACCTCCTCGGGTTCCGTCCATGCATATGACCTGAGCGCCCAGCCAATCGCCTTGCGGATGAAGAAATTGCGATCCGCCAGGTTGGGCTCGATGTTGTCATACAGCAGCTCGCGGTCGGTGTCTTTCTTGAACGAGATCTGGCTGATGATCGAGGCTCGCCGCTTCCACATGTCCTTGTCGGTGCTCCACGCGCGCATGACAGGCCGGACCTCCTCGGGATACGACCTCAAAAGGTTTCCGACAAGGCCGGCCACCGCGTCGACGTAATCCCACCAAGCGCCTGTCGTGATCAGTTCCTCGTAAACCGGCAACACATCCGGCGTCCTGCAGTCCCGGTGTCGCCGATCGCCCAGGAGCTCGATCGCGGCATAGCGCTCCTCGCGAAAGCGCGCTTCGCGCCACAGGTCGAGAACTGCATTGCGCCATTCATCGCACGTCTCCAGCGGGTGGGCGGCAAAGACCTGCTTGGAGATAGCGCGCATGTCGGGTGCTGAGATTCCTCGGTAGGGCATCTCCGACTTCATGTAGGCCTGCATGCCCGGGGCCCGCTCCGGGTCGGCGGCCACAGCCAGGGCAGCGCGCACCGCCGTCCCGAGTGCCGTCACGGCGCCGGTATGTAGCGAGCGCCGACCGGCGACCCGTCCTCGACCTCGAGGGCCCAGGTGGCGCCTTTGTCGAAGGCGGCCTGCGACGGCTTGACGACGCGCCGCCTGATCAAGTCGTCGACCAGCTCCATGATCACGTCCCCGTGCGTGCAAAGCACCGCGTCGTCGAGATCAGGATCCTCGATGAATCGATATGCTCCCTTCAACCTGGCGCCTTCGGCAAGATGGCGCGTCTCCTGCACCTTGAGCTTGCGGGCCTTTGCCAGCGGCTCGACGGTCTGCACACAGCGGAGGTACGGACTCGACCACACCTCAGAGATGGGCTGGTGACCAAGGATCGAGACCAGCTCCTCCGCCTGCTTGCGCCCGCTTTTGGTCAGAGGACGCTCGCGATCGTTGCCCTCCCAACGCGTTCGGCTGCCCGCCTTGGCGTGCCGGACGAAATAGAGGGTCGGCATCAGCTCGCCGGCATCCAGTCACGCAGGCTCTTGCGGTCCAGGGCGTTCCAGACCTTCGGCCACTTCTTGCGCGCATCCTCGGCCGCGATGTGCTCCATCGCGATCAGCTCGCCGGCGACGAACGCTCGGCGTCCGCCGATGCGCGCGCCTCGCAGCCACGCCTGCGCGGTGACGCTGTCCTGGTGCTCGCCAAGAATCGTCTGGAGCTTGGCCGCGTTCTTGGCAAAGTTCACCGCTCCGGCGCCAACTACGGGAGCCACCGCCTCAGCCGCGTAACGAGCCCGCTTCGCGAGGATGCGAATCCGGTGCAGCTCCGCATCCTCGGGTGGATCAGGCAGGTGCCGAACGGCAGACCGCAGGCGCCGCCACGGATCCATCGCCAGCTTGGGCATCACCGACCCGGCGGGCTGATCCGCTTCGGTCAAGGCCATCGGCGCGTGCGCGGCGGCGACGAGACGCTCGAGAAGGTCGACGTAACGCGTCGAGTCGAAGTCCGTCATCAGCTTCTTCCGCAAGCTCTCGATGTCCAACTCGAGCAGATGAAGAACTCCCAGCGCAGAGCGCAGGTCGTTGGCGGGGAGCGACTTCGCCCGTTCGCGCAGCCTCTCGAGCAGCACCTCCTGGTCGCGCACGGCGCCCAGGCTCAGGGCAATCCAGCCAAGCTCGGATCGAAGCGGGTCGGTCCATTCCGGCTCGAGCAGCGGCCCGAACGTCCTCAGGTGCGACCTCAGCTTGCGAGTCGCCACGCGAGCCTGGTGCACCGCCTCGGGATCACCGCTCGTGCGGACGAGTGGGTCGTGATAGAGAAGAGCCGCGACCGACTGCGCGATCACGCTGCGGATGACCTCCCGAGCCGGCGACTCCGCCTCCACCACCAGTGGCGCCACCTCTGGCGGTTCCATCGCTCGCGGGCCGAGGGCCCTGATGTGCTTAGGCGTCGGGTCAGGTGCTCCGGCGCCCGCGGCACGCAGCCTGGCGACGAGCGGACCCACGATGCTGTCGGCATCGCCGTTGACCTCGATCTCGATCTCGCGGAAGCGGGCCGCGACTCGGCGGCCGTCGCGCACCGACACTTCGTCGTCCACGACCTCGGCGAGCCGGGAGCCCGACGCGTCGACCAAACGAACGCGGCGGCGAACCGTTGAAAGGCGGGCGACAGGCACGAGCTCGGCAGTGCGCACGTAGGCGCGGACGACTGCCACCGCGCCCGGCGGCGGTTTCTTGGCGCCGCCCTGGAAGTTCAGCTCGTCGCGTTCGAGCAGCCCAGCCGCCTGGCCCTCGGTCGACGCATGGACTGGTGGCAGCTTCAGGGTCCAGCCCTCGCCCGCGCGATGCCGGAGGGACACGCCCCACCGAGCCAGCCGGAGGTCGGCGGTGTCGTAGTACACGGTTTCGAGGCGGACCGCCTCCGGCGCCGTGATGGTCACACCGTCGACGACCCCGTTCAGGTCGGGGAGGTGAAACGCGGGTCCTGCCCCGAGCTTTACCTCACGCTCGAGCATGCGGGACGGTGGTGACGACCCCGTTGACGACGCCGTTGCCACGAGCGCTTTCGAGGGCCAGCTCCTGGAAGCGCTTGTGGGAGTTGAGACCGTGGACGTTGGGCACGCGATGCCATACGCCGTCGGCTCCAAGCCTCCAGGCGAGAACGTCGTCGGCGAGCAACATCTCGAAGATCTGCGCGAGGCGCTGAGAAAGCTTGGCGTCGGTCACCGGCACCACGGCCTCGACGCGACGGTCGAGGTTGCGCGGCATCAGGTCCGACGACCCGAGGTAGTAATCGGTCTGGGCGCCTCCGAACGCGAAAAGCCGGGAGTGCTCGAGGAAGCGGCCGACGATTGAGCGAACCCTGATTCGCTCGGACAGTCCTGGGACACCCGGCCGCAGCGAGCACATGCTGCGCACGATCAGGTCGATCTGGGCGCCGGCCTGGGACGCTGCGTAAAGCGCGTCGATGATCTCGGGGTCGACGAGGTTGTTGACCTTGATTTGGATGCGGCCCCCGACCATGGCTTGTCCTTCGATCAGCTGCTTGATCCCCGTGCGCAGGCTGGTGGGAGCTACGAGCAGCTTTCGATACTTGTTCTGGCGGCTGTAACCGGTGAGCAGGTTGAAGAGCTCGGTCACGTCCGCGCCGAGGTCGGCGTCCGCCGATAGCAGGCTGACGTCCTCATAGAGGTGAGCTGTGCTCGGGTTGTAATTGCCGGTGCCGACGTGGAGGTAGTGCTGGATATGACGGCCTTCGCGCCGGACCACCAGCGTGACCTTGGCGTGCGTCTTGAGACCGACCAGGCCGTACACGACGTGTACGTTTGCCTCTTCGAGGGCGCGGGCCCATGCAATGTTCGCCTGCTCGTCGCCGCGCGCTTTCAGCTCGACGAGAGCGACGACCTGCTTGCCTGACTCCGCCGCACGAATGAGCGCACGCACGATTGGGCTCGCCGGGCCGGAGGTTCGATAAAGGGTCTGCTTGATCGCGAGCACGTTGGGGTCGCTCGCGGCGTGGTCGATGAACGCCTCGACCGAGGTCGCGAATGAGTCGTAGGGGTGGTGTGCCAGGACGTCGCCTGAGCGGAGCACCGCAAACAGGTCGGGGACCTCTGCGCCAAGGCCGCGGAGCCGCGGCTGAGTGGTCGGTGTCCAGGGCTCCTCCTTGAGGTCGGGGCGGTCGAGATGGGACAGCGCGGTGAGGCTGCCGAGATCCAACAAACCGTTGGCCTGATAGACGTCGGTGGGTTGCAGCTCCAGCTCACGTGTGAGCAGCTCCAGAACTTCGGCGGACATCCCAGGATCGACCTCAAGGCGAACCACACGCGCGTGACGCCGCCGTCGGCGAAGCTCGGTCTGGATGGCAGCGAGCAGGTCCTCGGCATCGCTGTCGATCTCGTCGAGGTCGCCATCGCGTGTGACCCGGAACGGATGGTGCGCGACCACCTCCATGCCTGGGAAAAGCGACTGGAGGTGCAGAGCGATCACGTCCTCGAGCGGCACATAGCGCTGACCCTCGACGAGCGGGATGAATCGAGGCAGCACCGGCGGCACCTTCACGCGCGCGAAGCGCTGCTGGTGGCGCTGCGGGTCTCGGACCATGACCGCGAGGTTTAAAGAAAGATGAGAGATGTAGGGGAAGGGGTGGCCGGGATCGACAGCCAGGGGGGTCAGCACCGGGAAGATCTGCTGGCGGAAGACCGAATGAAGCTGGCTGAGCTCCTTCTTGGTCACCTCGTTGGCGCGCACGATCACGATGCCGGCCTGCGCGAGGTCAGGAACCAGCAGGTCGTTGAAGAGCGAGACCTGGCGCTCCACCAGCTTTTCGACCCGGCTGCGAATCGCTCTCAGCTGCTCGAGCGGCGACATCCCGTCAGGCGATGCCGCGGCGACAGCAGCCAGCACCTGCTCCTTGAGCCCTGCCACTCGGACCTGGAAGAAGTCATCGAGGTTCTGGCTGAAGATCGCGAGGAATCGAACCCGCTCCAGGAGAGGGACCTTTGGATCCTCCGCCATGGCCAGGACGCGCTCGTCGAAGTCGAGCCGCGACAGCTCCCGATTGAGGTACCTGGGTGCCTCCGGGACTGGACTTGGGCCTGCTTGATCCGAGTCCGCTTGGACCCCCACCACCATGTCACGAACATTAGCGGTTGGCGGCGAGGGGTAGGTTATCGGCGGGTTAAGTTGGAGCCTCCGGCTGATCTCGCCGTTCCACCCGGGGCTCACCAGGGCCGGAATTGCTAGCGATAACCTGGCCGCCAAGATCGCGTCGCCCACCAGATGTAGCCGGGCTACGGTTCGCCGCCTGGCTACAGGGGCCTGGAGGATAGCCACGCCCCACTGTCTGGGGGCAGGGTCAGGTTGCCGTCGCGGTGCCTCGTTAGCGGGTCGCTGGCGATCAGCAGGCGCCCCCGGGCGGGGATCTCGACCTGGCGGGCAAGGAAGTTCACCGCCACGGTCAAGCGGCCGCGCTCGTAGACCAGGACTCCATTCGGTGCCGAACACCATTCCAGGCCGTTTGGCAGCGTGTCAACCACCCGCCGCCTCAGGGCGAGCACCCGCTTATAGAAAGCGAGCATCGAGTCAGGCGACCCGGCCTGGGCGTCAACGGCCAGACCGTCCCAGCCGGCAGGCATCGGCAGCCACGGGTCGGCTTTGGAAAAGCCAGCGTGTGGTTGTCCCTTGTGCCAGGGCAGCGGCACGCGACAACCATCCCGACCCGCCTCCTTGCCTTGGCTGCGAATGAAGATCGGGTCCTGGCGCTGATTCGGCGGGACATCCACCTCCTCGAGGCCCAGCTCCTCGCCTTGATAGAGAAAGACCTGCCCGGGCAGTCCGAAGAGCAAGAGCACAGCTGCGCGAGCGCGAGCCCGACCCATGAAGCCGCCGCCCAGCCGCGTCACCTGCCGAATCACGTCGTGGTTCGACTGTGTCCAGCTGGGGGCTGCAATCGGCCCGGGTGAAGCGCGGCGGTCCACCTCGATCGACCGCTTCCAGGGCAACGCGCCCCAGGGCGCCCTGACCAGCGCGAATGCCATGTCGAGCTGATCCGGGAGGATGTATCGCGACTGTCGCGAGGGCTCGAAGATCTCGCCGACCAGAACTCGCGCGGGTTGGTACGTGTTGAGGATTCGACGCCACGCTCGATAGACATCGTGGACCTCGGGCTGGTCGATGATCATGAACTCGAGGTCGGGCCGGGGCATGCCTGTCAACGAGTCTGTGATCATTGGGCGGTCGGCCAAGTCCTTGCGTTTGAACAATGCCGACGCGACATCGATGCGATAGCCATCGGCGCCCCTGTCGAGCCAGAATTTCAGGATCCGTTCGAACTCCTTTGGAACCGCGGGGTTCCACCAGTTGAGGTCCGGCTGCTCCGGCGCGAAGAGGTGCAGATACCACTGGCCGCTGCGTTCGTCCTTGCTCCACGCCGAACCCCCGAATGCAGACTCCCAGTTGTTAGGCGGAGCGCCGTCTGGCTTGGCATCTGCGAAGTAGTACCGCGCGCGGTGCGAATCTTCGGGCGAGGAGAGAGCCGCGTTGAACCAGGGGTGCTGATCCGACGTGTGATTGGGAACGAGGTCAACGAGGATCTTCAGGCGAAGCCGGTGTGCCTCCTCGACGAGTTGGGAGAAGTCCTCCAGGGTCCCGTACTCGGGATTGACGTCGAAGTAGTCGGCGACGTCGTAGCCATGGTCCTTCTGTGGCGAGGGATAGAACGGCGTGATCCAGATCGCGTCGACTCCGATGTCTTTGAGGTAGCCGAGCTTCGACGTGATGCCGGGCAGGTCGCCGATACCGTCGTCGTTCGAGTCGGCGAAGCTTCGGACGTAGATCTCATAGAAGACTGCGCCCCTCCACCAGGGGCGCGTCATGGCCTCGCCACCCTGGCCCTTGAGATCTTTGCGCCGCAACCTGCCCAAAACTATGCAGGAGTACCGTTGCGTGTTGCATCGGGCCGCGGTCGGGCCGGGCTATGAACCCGGCCCGAGAGATTGCCTAACCGAGGGCGGCGACGACGTTGGAGAAGACATTGGCGATCTGGTTCCCCATGGTGAGAAGAATCACGATGACCACGATCGAAACAAGAACCAGGATCAGCGCGTACTCGACCATCCCCTGGCCACGCTGACCGCCTTGGAAGAATCCCGCCTTACTCAGATTCACGATCACTCCACCTCCTTTGGCCCAAAGGGCCGACTCCGCACGATGTTCAACGATCGACGGCCAGTTTATTCGGCATTAGTCAACGTAGTTGTTTTAATGATTTCCATTAGCATTGCTGTTCGAATAGGCAGTGAGCAGGTTCCAGTTCACCTTTGAGCAGCTTCGAACCTTCGTGGCGGTGGCCGAAACCGAGCACGTGTCCAAGGCGGCGGCCTCCCTTTTCCTCACCCAGGGGGCTGTCACCCAACAGTTGAGGCACTTTGAAAGTGCTCTCGGCGTTCAGCTCATGGAGCGCGCCGGCAGGGGCGTTCGACTGACCGATGCAGGAAAGGCAATTGCCACGGCGTGTAGGGCGGCTCTGCGATCGATCGAGACCGTCGAAGAAACGGCGCGCTCCATGAAGGCGCTCGAGTCGGGGTCGCTGGTTCTTGGCGCCAGCCCGACATGCGCCAGCTACTATCTGCCCTCTCGGCTGGCCGCCTTCTCGGCGCGATATCCGGCAGTCAAGCTGACGGTGACGGTCGAGCCGTCGGCGGCGATCAGCGCCCAGGTCCTCGCGGGCGCCCTTGACTGCGCCGTCGTAGAAGGCCAGCCGCCGCCAGAGTTGATTGCTGTCGTGCTGGCCCGCGACGAGCTCGTCCTGGTCGCCCATCGCGACCACCCCCTCTCGACCCTTCATCGCGTGACGCCGGCGATTCTCGGCAACTACAGGCTCCTCGGGCGCGGTCCCGGCTGGTCGGGCGAAGAGAACATCCGCAAGATCGTCGGTCCGGCCTACGATCAATCCGAGGTCCTCAACCTTGGTCATCCTGAGTATGTGCGCGCCGCCGCGATTGCCGGTCTGGGTTACGCGGTGCTGCCGGTCCTGGCGGTAGAGACCGACCTTGCATCCGGCGTGCTCAAGCGGCTGCACGGGCCATCGAGCATGCGGGAGATCACCGCGATCAGACGGCGATCAGCGGGCGGGCCGACGCTGGAGGAATTCTGGCGCCACCTGACGAGCCAGGTGTCGGCCTAGGCGGATTGCGCGTTTCGCTTGAGCCAGTCGTTTAGAGGCGTCGCATCCGCGAAGACCTTGACGATGTGCTTGCGGGCGGTGATGCTGCCCAGCCATGGTTGCAGGCCGAAGTTCTTATGGATGTACAGGAACTTGTGGCGCAGCAGGCGCGCTCTCGGGTGGTCGGGCGGAAACCCCGCTGGGACACGCTTCAAAGCTTCGCCGCCGATTCCGTAGCCGGCCTTTTCCAGCTTGGCGACGATCGCGGCGAGCTGCGCACCCGTGACATCAGCCGCGACCTTCTTCCGGTACTTGGCGAGCTGTTGCGGCGTCAGCTCGTAGCGCCCGGCGGCGACGGTGAGCCCGCGCGCGTCCAGTGATATGTAGCCGCCATGGCCGTTCATGCCTGCGGTGGCCGCGATGTTCGTCTTGTAGGGCGACTTATCTTTTGAAAAGCGGATATCGCGATTCGCGCGAAACACCTTGCCTTCGCCATAGTCGTCCGCGAGCGATTCGACCAGCGCCACCATGGGGCCTTTGACCGCCGTCTCGTAGGTCTTGCGGTGGGCTTCGAAGTACCGCTTGGAGTTGTCCAGCTCGAGCCCGATGAAGAACGGCTGGAACTCCTCGGGCCAGCCGCGAAACCCCGTGGACATACGTTGCCTAGGTTAACCGCGAGAATCTACATGTGGACGAGAACGCCATCGAGACCCGCGGACTGCGCCGCATTTTCAAGACCCGCGACCGCGTCGTCGAGGCGGTTGCCGGCGTCGACATGGCCGTTCGGAAGGGTGAGATCTTTGGTTTCCTCGGCCCGAACGGTGCGGGCAAGACCACCACGCTGCGGATGCTCGCCACGCTGCTTCCACCGAGCGGCGGCACGGCCACGGTGGCCGGCTGCGATCTTCTCAAACAGCCAGGCCACGTACGCGCGCGCATCGGCTACGTGGGCCAGGCGGGCGGTTCAGATCGCGAGATCACGGGCCGCACCGAGCTGGTGTTCCAGGGGCGGTTGTACGGAATGCCCCTTGCCGCCGCCAAGGAGCGCGCGGCCGACCTGATCGAGATGCTCGAGCTGGAGGTTTGCGCGGACCGCAAAGTCGCCACCTACTCCGGCGGGCAGAAGCGAAGGCTCGACATCGGACTCGGACTCGTCCACGACCCGCAGCTCCTCTTCCTGGACGAGCCCACCACCGGCCTGGACCCGCAGAGCAGAGCCCGCGTTTGGGATGAGGTTCGCCGGATGCACGATCGCGGCACGACGGTGTTTCTGACCACACACTATCTGGACGAGGCTGACGCGCTGTGCGATCGGATCGCGATCATCGACCACGGCAAGATCGTGACCCTCGGCTCGCCTGAGGAGCTTAAGCGCGAGGTCGCGGGCGACCTCGTGTCTTTGAGCGTGGTGGGCACCGCGCAGGCCGCGCTCGACCTGATCAAGGAGCAGCCATTCGTGCGAGAGGCCACGATTGAAGATGGCATGGTGAGGCTCTATGTCGACCGCGGCGAGGTGGCGATGCCGGCGATCTTGCGCCTGCTCGACTCAGCGGGAATGCAGCTCGTAACGATCGGGCTGCACCGCCCCAGCCTCGACGATGTGTTCCTGCGCAAGACCGGGCGCTCCCTGCGGGAGACGCCGGCGTGATCAAGGTGGCGCGCGATACCTGGCTCGTGTTCGGCCGCTACTGGGGCCTGTTCATCCACAACCCGGTGTGGGTGGTGATCGGAGTCGTGCAGCCCCTGCTTTATCTGATCCTGTTCGCACCGCTGCTTTCGTCGATCGCGAAGACGCCCGGCTTCCCGTCGGGCGGCGCCTACAACGTGTTCGTGCCGGGTCTGCTGGTGCAGCTTGGGATGTTCGGAGCGGCCGGCGTTGGGTTCAGCCTCATTGCAGAGCTGCGCATGGGGGTGATCGAGCGATTGAGGGTCACCCCGGTAAGTCGCGTGTCTCTGCTGCTGGGCCGTGCGCTGCGCGACATCCTCTCGATCGT
>DASXNH010000061.1:0-3342 GCA_036495195.1 Candidatus Dormiibacterota bacterium | reverse complement strand
GCGGCCTACGACCACCCGGACCTGATTGCCCTCGTGATGGTCGGCGACGGCGAGTCCGAGACCGGTCCCCTGGCCACCAGCTGGCACAGCAACAAATTCCTCAACCCGATAACCGACGGGGCGGTGCTGCCGGTCCTGCATTTGAACGGCTACAAGATCAACAACCCGACCATCCTGGCCCGGATCAGTCACGACGAGCTGAGGGCGCTGTTCGTCGGTTATGGGTACACGCCCTATTTCGTGGAAGGCAGCGAGCACGAAAGCATGCACCAGGCGATGGCCGCCACCCTGGAGCATTGCGTTCTGGAAATCCGCGAGATCCAGCAGGAGGCGCGGCGGACCGGCAAGGCCATTCGACCGCGCTGGCCTGTCATCATCCTGCGCAGCCCCAAGGGCTGGACTGCGCCACGGGAGGTGGACGGGCACTATCTCGAAGGCTTCTGGCGGGCACACCAGATCCCGATTTCGGACGTCGCCACCAACCCCGGCCACTTGAAGTTGCTGGAAGGCTGGCTGCGCGGTTACCGACCGGACGAGCTGTTCGACGAGTCGGGGCGCCTGCTGCCCGAGTTGAAAGCGCTCGCTCCCACGGGCAGACGGCGGATGAGCGCAAACCCGATCGCCAATGGCGGTCTGCTGCGCAGGCCGCTCGACATGCCCGACTTCCGCGACTGCGCCGTCAAGGTCGAGAAACCTGGGGCGACCCGGGCAGGCAATGTTCCCACCCTCGGCAACTTCCTCCGTGACGTCACGCGGCTGAACATGCAGAACTTTCGTGTCTTCGGGCCGGACGAGACGCAGTCCAACAGGCTGGAGGCGCTCTACGATGTCACCAAGAAAGTCTGGCTGGCAGAGTATTTCCCGGAGGACGCCGACGGCGGCGAACTCGCTCCCGACGGCCGCGTCATGGAGATGCTCAGCGAGCACACCGTCGAAGGATGGCTGGAGGGCTACCTGCTGAGCGGCCGGCACGGTTTGATCAACAGCTATGAGCCGTTCATCCACGTTATCGACTCGATGTTCAACCAGCACGCCAAGTGGCTCGAAAAATGCAACGAGCTGCCCTGGCGCGCCAAGGTATCGTCGCTCAACCTCTTGATCACGGCGCTGGTCTGGCGCCAGGACCACAACGGCTTTACGCATCAGGACCCGGGCTTCCTCGACGTGGTCGCCAACAAGAGCCCGAGCGTGGTCCGCATCTACCTGCCGCCCGACGCCAATTGCCTGCTGTCGGTGGCCGACCATTGCCTGCAGAGCGTCAATTACGTCAACGTCATCATCGCGGACAAGCAGGTGCACCTCCAGTACCTGGACATCGAAGCGGCGATGGAGCACTGCACCAAGGGCGCGGGCATCTGGGCCTGGGCGAGCAACGACCAGGGCGCCGAACCCGACGTCGTCATGGCGAGCTGCGGCGACTGCCCGACGATGGAATCGCTGGCGGCCACTGCCCTGCTCCGCCAATACCTGCCCGACGTCAAGATCCGGTTCGTAAATGTGGTGGATTTGTTCAAGCTGGTGCCGAATACGGAGCACCCGCACGGGCTGACCGATCGCGAGTTCGAGGCCCTCTTCACCCCGGACAGGCCGGTTATCTTCAACTTCCACGCCTACCCCTGGTTGATCCACCGGCTCACCTACCACCGTCCGCATCAGCACCACATTCACGTGCGCGGCTACAAGGAGCAGGGCAACATCAACACGCCGCTGGAGCTCGCCATTCAAAACCAGGCCGACCGCTTCAGCCTGGCTATCGACGCGATCGATCGCATGCCGCGTTTCCGCGTCACTGGGTCGAGCGCTCGCGAGGCCATGCTCAACCAGCAGATCGCATGTAAAAACCACGCCTACGAGTTCGGCGTAGATTCGCCGGACATCGCAAATTGGCAGTGGCCGTTCTAAAGAACGGACCGGTCGCATCGCCGGTACCTCCTGCTGAACACTGCGAGCTTCAGCGCGCTGGGCTATGAACACCACCTGGCCGAGCCGGTAATCCGGCTGTGGAACGAAACGCGCCATGTCGAGACGTGATCCGATCTGGCCTTCGGCGAGGAGAATAAGTCGCCATGACCGAAGTGAGTGAAATGGCTGCAAAGCGTTCAACGAGATCAGACGCCGGGCAGGACCTTCTTCTATCGAACACCAGGCAGGACCTTCTTCGACAATACGGCTGCGGTCCGATCCAATTCTCCGGGACCAACGACGCCTTGTACGAGCGGCACCTGCTCTTCGACGACATCATTGCTCCGACCGCTGCCGGATCGCGCGAACAGTTTGAGGCGGCCGCCCGCTCGGCGCGGGATATCCTCTCGCAACGTTGGGTACGGACAGAAAGCACCTACGACCGCGAGAACCCGAAACGGGTCTACTACCTGTCTATGGAATTTCTAATCGGGCGCTCGCTGACCAATAATATCACGAACCTCCTGCTCGATCCCTTCGTAAAGCAAGCCGTCGAACAGAAGAACCTCGATTGGCTCGGCCTCATCGAACAAGAACCCGACGCCGGCCTCGGGAACGGCGGGCTCGGGCGCCTGGCGGCTTGTTTCCTCGACTCGATGGCGACCATGCAGCTGCCAGCGATGGGTTATGGCTTGCGTTACGAGTACGGCATCTTCAAACAGTCCATTCAAGACGGCTGGCAGCATGAACAGCCAGACAACTGGCTCCGTCGCCAGGATCCCTGGGAGGTCGCTCGTCCCAACGAGACGGTCGAAGTCAAACTCAACTGCTCCTTCGAGATGCTCGGTGGGCAACTGCGCCCCGTTCCCGGCCGGCCCTCTACGCTGATCGGTATTCCGTTTGATCGGCCGGTGGTCGGCTACGGCGGCAAGACCATCAATACGCTGCGGCTGTGGGCCGCAGCTGCCCCCGACTACTTCGACTTTCAGGAATTCAGCCGCGGCGATTTCGTCGGAGCCCAGGCCGCTACTCTCGCCGCCGAATCCCTGACGCGAGTGCTGTATCCCGATGACTCCACGCAAATGGGGCAGGGACTGCGCTTCGTTCAGGAGTATTTTCTGGTCGCCTGCTCGTTGGCCGATCTGGTGCGGCGCTTCCGACACAGCAACGCTGATTGGAGCACGATGCCCGAGAAGGTAGCGATCCAGCTGAACGATACCCACCCGACGATGGCGGTGCCGGAGTTGATGCGGCTCCTGCTCGACGACGCGCATCTCGGCTGGGACCAAGCCTGGGATCTCACGCAAAGGGCTCTGGCCTACACGAACCACACCTTGCTGCCCGAAGCTCTGGAGAAATGGCCACTGGCTTGGTTTGAGCGGATGCTGCCGCGCCATTTGGAGATCATTTTCGAGATCAATCGGCGCTTTCTCGGTGCTG
>DASXNH010000060.1:0-2360 GCA_036495195.1 Candidatus Dormiibacterota bacterium | reverse complement strand
CATTTCTACAAAGGACCGTTCTCACGGCATGCGCACACAACGGCCTATCGCTCGGCGACATCTCGATGACACTCTGGCGGTGGTCAAGGGACCGGTTTCTCGCCCCGTCATGGGTTGGGTCAGAGCGATCCGAGAATCGCTCGGCATGTCAGAACTGGAGCTCGCGATGCGGATCGGGGTCTCACAGCCGCGCGTGAACCGGCTCCAACTCGCTGAGATTGATGGATCGGTCCAACTCTCGACACTTGGCCGAGCGGCAGGGGGACTCAATTGCGAGCTCGTGTATTACCTCGCGCCCAACGACTCGCTCGAGGAACTGATCTGGCACCAAGCCTTCATCAAGGCAGCCGAGGAAGTCGGTTATGACCCAGGCGACGTCGACCAAGGTCCAAACGGTGAAATGGAGACAAGACGGAGGGAAGCCGAAGCCCTCACGTCATCTTGGATAGACCGCCGAGGGCTGTGGGCGCCGCCGCGGCACAATCGTTGGCGGGCCTGACGGTGGTCAGCCCCCGGCGAGTGCCGGCCCGGTGCCGCCTGCTCCCTCGCTCGATTGGTGGCCCGGCTTCCCGTAGCGCAGCCGGAAGGCGAAATACGCGAACGGCCCCACGAAGATCGGCAACCAGTAGGAGATGATCCGGTAGGCGAGCGTGGCGACAACGGCGTCGCCACCCGGCACTCCGGCCAGGATCAGCAGACCGCTGAGCCCTGCTTCGACGATGCCGAGCCCGCCGGGTGTGATGGGAATCAGTGCGAGCAGTTTGGCGACGGCATAGGCAAGGAGCACCAGGGATGGATTCGGCCTGGCGCCGGTGGCGCGGATCGTGGCGAGGAGGCAGCCGTAGTCCAGCAACAGCCGCCCGCTGCTGAGCAGCGTCGCCGCCTTCCAGCGCCGTCCCAGCACGTTACGGATGCGGTTGCGCTCTCGCACGAGGCGATCAGGCAGGTCGGTCATGGGCGCCGCGTTGCGGCGGAATCGGTTGCGCGCCACCTGCACCACGTGACCGGCCCAGCGCATGGGGCCGTCCAACGCCAGCACGACGGCGCTGAATCCAGCGAAGAGAAAGAACGCAAGGAGACCGAGCAGGGCCGTGTACTCGAGACCCCGGGAGATCGGCGTGCCCGCGAGGATTGCCGGCAACACGAAGATCGGGAGCGCCAGCAATCCGCCGATCTGCAGGAGCGAAAACACCGTCAAGCCGCCCACCGCGGCGGTCGTGTCGTTACCCGCCTTCGACAGCATGCGGAACTGCGTTGCTGCACCGATCGCGGCGCCGCCCGGGACGATGAGGCTGATGGAGTTCCCCGCAAGCTGAGAGGTGGAGACCGAGAACCAAGCCTTGGTACCGAGCGCGATGCGCTGGAGTCCGATGGTGCAGACGAAGTGCGCGACCTCGAAGGCGAAGGCGAGGGTGAACCAGATCGGGTCGAGCGAGGTCAACTTCGGGAACGAGCTGAACACCTCGGCGAGGCTCGGGAAGACGAGGTAGATGGTGATGCCGGCGACCACCACCATCACGGTCCGCTTGGCGATGGTCCGCCACGGCAGCGGTGACTCGACGTCCTCCTCGATGCGGAGGGCGATCCGGTCGTAGGTGTCGGGGGTGTCCGGCGCTGGACTATCGGACCCGGACGCGACGCGCGCCGGGGTGGCGATCGGCGGCTCCGGCTCGAGGTCGGGTGCGGTCGCGTCCGGGTCTTCTGGCGTCACCGAAGCGTGTCCCCCGGTGACGAAGTGGCGCAGCAGCGCTGGGTCGGCAGCCCAGCGGCTAGACGCTGAGGAGCTTGGCCTTCTCCGACTGGAACTCCTCCTCGGTCAGCACCCCCTGGTTCTTGAGGTCGGCGAGCTTCGAGAGTTGCGACGCGACGTCGCCGCCGGGCGCGCTGGCGGTCTGGCGCACGTAGGAGTCGAACGCCGCCTGCTGGTCCGCCGCCTGCTGGGCCTGGCGCTCGTGCATCTTGCCGCCGCGGGCGATCAGGTACACGAAGACGCCGAGGAACGGGAGGATGATGATGAAGATGCACCACAGCGCCTTGGCCCCGCCTCCCAAGTCGCGGCTGCGGAAGATGTCGAAGAAGACCATGACCAGCAGCCAGATCCAGATGAAGAAGAGGAAGAAGTACAGCATCGTCAGGAAAAAATCGAGTATCGGGTAGTCCGTCGCGGCCAGCATGTGCACTCCTCGTGGTCAGTTCGGCGGGCGGGTTCCCCGCGCTCTTCCACCCATGTTCTAGCCTTCACGCCGGTGTCGGCGCTGGGATGCGCAGATCGAGACCTTCGGCTCTGACCGGGCAGCGACGGGCGCCCGGAGACTGTGACGGCCATGGACCACACATCGGGCTTCGCCGCGCTGGCCGTG
>DASXNH010000059.1:0-1538 GCA_036495195.1 Candidatus Dormiibacterota bacterium | reverse complement strand
CGGGTGACGTAGGCGGAGCTGTAGACCCAGAGGATCTTCATCGGCTCGGTGTCGCTGGTGTTGCGGAAGCAGTGCACGATGCCGGCCTTGACGTACGTGGTGTCGTCGGGCACGAGCGGCGTGACCTTGCCGTCGATCTCCACCTCGGCCGCGCCGGAGAGGAGCGTCACGTGCTCATCGCAGTTGTGCGAGTGCGGCGGCGCGCCCTTGCCGACCGGGTAGCTGCTGATGCCCGTCGTGATCAGGTTCTCTTCCTCGGCCGACTGCCGGGTGATCAGCGGGACCGTGACCACGCCGCCGCCACGGCCGAGCCGCGCCACGTTCTCAACCTTGATGACCGTCATGGCGTGAGGTTACAGCCGCGATCCGCCTGGCCGACCGCCTCAGCCTGCATTCTTAGCGTTCGTCGACGTAGCCGTCCGCGCAGCCACAATGTGCGTGAACAGTGCCACAGAAGCGATCGACGGGAAACACCATGCGCCTGCCCGCCCTTACCGAGCTCACCCCGCGCCAGCAGGAGATCAGCGACGCCATCGCCGCCAAGCGCGGCGCTACCCGCGGGCCGTTCCTGATCTGGCTGCGCTCACCGGAGCTGGCCGAGAAGGTCGACGCGCTCGGCGCCTACTGCCGGTTCGACGCCAGCATCAACGAGCGCCTGCGGGAGCTGTCGCTGCTGATCGCGGCGCGCCATTTCGACGCCCAGTACTCATGGAACGCGCATGACAAGAAGGCGATCGCGGCCGGCGTCTCGGCCGAGTCGATCAAGGAGCTGGCCGGCAACGAGGTGCCGCGCTTCGCGCAGCCGGACGAGCAGCTGCTGTACTCCTTCGCCACCCAGATCCTGCGCGACCACTTCGTCGACCAGGAGACGTTCGACGCCGCCCACGCCGAGTGGGGCGAGGCGGGCCTGGTCGACATCATCGGCTGCCTGGGCAACTTCTCGATGCTGGCGATGCTGCTGAACACGTTCCAGGTCGACCTGAAGCCGGGCGACGAGCCGCCGTTCCCCGACGTGCGCGGCTTCGCCAAGGTCGAGCCGGAGGCTGCAGAGTAGTCGGGCTCAGGGACCCTCGTTGCCGTAAAGCTCGCGCCAGAGGTTACGCAGGAACGCCTCAGGGCTGCCGTCCTCGTATTGGACCGACCGTGATAGCTCATCACCCGGTAGCCGGCTCGGATCACGGAGTGCCTCGCGGAGCTCTGACTTGAAGACCTGCGTCCTCGGTTGGTCTTCGCGCTGCGCGAGGGTCTTTAGGGAATCAAGATCGTAGTCTTCGGGGCCTAGGTAGGTCGTCGCGATCGCGATGAGCGTCGCAAACGGACCGTCCGGATGACGTTCCCAGTAAAACGAGGCCATCGCACTACTCCTTTAGCTCAGGTTGGATAGGTCGCCTGCCAGTTGTGGCGGGCGACCTAGGGTCGCGGAAACATCGTGACGACCTCATACCGCTGTTCATTATCGTTGCGAGTGAATGCAAAGGCGATTGCTCCGCCCTCGAAGGTGGGCACGACCGCCACTTGCGGCTCTGAAACTGTCGCCA
>DASXNH010000058.1:0-2474 GCA_036495195.1 Candidatus Dormiibacterota bacterium | reverse complement strand
CCGTGTCGCGCGCCAGGGCCTCGCTGCCTGCCTTGCCGGCGAGCATGACGGAGACGATCAGCGCTACCTCGATGACTGTGACGGCAAGGGCGAGCACGAGGGTGCCGAAAGGCTCGCCCACCCGGTGCGCCACCACCTCGGCGTGCCAGACGGCCGCGAACACCGTAGAGATCAGCACGACCACCTCCGCGGCGACCACGATTGCGCCGCCCAACCCGCCCACGAATGTCGCCACCAGTAGAGCCCAGGCTAAGAGGGGCCACACCCAGGCCCACCACGGCATCCGCCCCATCATGTCTGCACCGCTCCTTTGTTCCCACCCACATGATTGATCAGCTGCGGCGGAGGCGGTAGGCCACTGCCCGTCGGCGGAGCTGGCACGCCACCACCGATCGGGGCCGGTGGTCGGCCAACGGCGAATGCGTCCGAAGCTGCGGCCGTTAATGCGAGAAGATCGGCGAAGGTCGATTTCAGATGTTTCATCACTTGCTCCTTCTCTCTGGCGGCGCAACGGGTTGATCTCTGTCGCGCCGGCATGCGGTCGGAAGGTGAACTCGGAGCCACCGCCTCAGGTCAGGGGCTGAGCTATGGCGGTCTGCGCGAGATCGATCTTCTGGATCGAGTCCGGCTGAGGTGCCTTGATCCGGAACCAGATCACGTAGAGCGCCGGGAGGAAGATGAGGGTCAGCACTGTCGCGACCGCCAGCCCACCCATGATCGCGTAGGCCATCGGACCCCAGAAGATGGTTGGCGCGATCGGGATCATGCCGAGGATTGCGGCAGCCGCGGTGAGCAGGATCGGGCGGAACCGGTGCGCGGTGGCCTCGATGACCGCATCCCAAGGGTGCCGCCCATGTGCCTTCTCCGTCTCGATCTGGTCGACGAGGATCACCGAGTTGCGGGCGATCATGCCGGTGAGAGCGAGCACGCCGAGCAGCGCCACGAAGCCCATGGGCTTGTCCGCAAGGAGGAGGGCCGCGACGACCCCGAGGAGCCCCAGGGGCGCCACGCTGAGCACCAGAAACAATTGGCTGAAGCTCTGGAGCTGGAACATCAGTACCGTGAGGAGCACAATGAGCGCCAATGGCAGAGCGGCAACAACTGACGTCTCGGCCTTGCTGCTCTCCTCGACTGTCCCGCCGACAGCGATGTCGTACCCGCTCGGCAGGCTGGCATTCAGTGCCGCGATCTTGGGCGCCAGCTCCTGCACGACCGTGGCGGCCTGCGTGCCGGGCACGGTGTCGGCCTGCACAGTCACGGTGGGCCGCCGGTCCCGGCGCCAGACAATCGGATATTCCTGGCCATAATCGACAGAAGCGATCTGACTCAGGGGAACGCTCTTCCCGTTCGGCAGGGGCACTTGCAGCATGCGGATCGTCGACGGCGACATGCGCTGGTCGGCCGACGCCCGGACCAGCACGTCGACAAGATAGATCCCGCTGCGCACCTGGGTGGCTGTGACGCCGGACACGACCGCGTTGAGGGACAGGGCCAGCTGCTGCGAGCTCAGGCCCAGAAGGCGGGCCTGGTCCTGGTCGACCCGGATCCGGATCGTGCGCGCCGGCTCCATCCAGTTGTAGTTGACGTTTTCTGCACCGGGCGTGGACCCAATCTCCTCCGCGACCTTGAACGCGATCGCGCGCACCTGGTCCGGCTCCAGTCCGCTTACCCGGTATTGCAGCGGCCACCCTACCGGCGGGCCGAGTTCCAGCGGGTAGACCCGTCCGACTACGCTCGGGAACTCGGTCGCCAGCGCGTGCTCCAGCTGCGCCTTCACCCGCTCGCGCTGCTGCACACCTTTGGTGACGACGACGGCCTGGCCGAAAAAGTCATTGGGCAGCTGAACGTTGAGCGGCAGATAGAAGCGCACGGCACCCTGTCCGACATATGCGCTCCAATGGTCCACATCCGGATCGCTCTTCAGGAGCTTGTCCAGCTGGACCGAGACGTCCTTTGTTGCATAGATCGAAGCGTTCTCGGGCAGCTGCAGGTCGATGAGCAGCTCGGGCCGGTCGGATGACGGGAAGAATTGCTGCGGAACCAAGCGCATGCCATAGAGCGATGCCCCGAACAGGCCCAGCGTAACGAGGACTGTGACCCAGCGCGCCCGCATCGCTAGCCCAAGGCAGTGGCGGAACGTGCGCATGATGGGACCTGGCTCCTCCGAGTGCGCCGCCTTCGGCTTCTTGAGAACCCAAACGCCGAGCAAGGGGGTAAAGAGGACCGCGACGATCCAGGATATGATCAGTGCGATGGCGACGACGGCGAAAATCGAGAAGGTGTATTCGCCTGCGCCGCTGCGCGCGAAACCGATCGGGACGAACCCCGCGACAGTGACCAGTGTGCCGGTAAGCATCGGAAAGGCGACCGAGGTCCAGGCGAAGCTGGCTGCGTGTTCCTTGTCGTCGCCGTGCTCCAGCCGCGTGACCATCGTCTCGACCGCGATCATCGCGTCGTCGACCAGCAGGCCGAGG
>DASXNH010000057.1:0-8261 GCA_036495195.1 Candidatus Dormiibacterota bacterium | reverse complement strand
CCGAGCTGCCGCGTGAACTCGAGATCGGTGGTGGCAAGCGTCTCGGTGGTGACCGTCATGTGCACTCCCTACCCACAGCGTCAGCTGAGGGGACCCCGTGGGGCGCGCAGCGCGCCAACAGGATAAGTGTATCGAGTGGCTGAAAGGTGCCGAAGGATCGCCGGGCAACTTGCCCTCCCCGCTTGCCGGGGAGGTGGACGGCGAAGCCGGCCGGAGGGGGGCCCGCGCCTGGCACGCGCGCGAGAGGTGGCGGCGAAGCCGCCGAAGGGGCGTCGGGCAATTTTGCCCTCCCCGCATGCCGGGGAGGTGGCCGCGGAGCGGCCGGAGGGGCGTCGGGTAATTTTTGCCCTCCCCGCTCGCCGGGGAGGTGGCCGCGGAGCGGCCGGAGGGGGGACCGGCACTTGGGTTTGTCCTCCCCGTTTGCCGGGGAGGTGGCCGCGAAGCGGCGTTTGGCATCTTTTGCCCTCCCCGCTTGCCGGGGAGGTGGCCGCGAAGCGGCCGGAGGGGCGTCTGGCACCTTCTGCCCTCCCCGCTTGACGGGGAGGTGGCCGCGAAGCGGCCGGAGGGGGGACCGGACTCAGCAGTTACCTTCGGTTATAAGCCCGTGCCTTGAGGGCCCGCTTGAGGTCGTCTTGAGATTCGAGAAGGCTTCGCCTGATTGGGCCCGGGACATCCTTCTGGCTCTTCAGCCACCTGTCTGTGAGAGCCACCACCTCCTGCTTGACCACCATCTGGGGATACATCGAAGCGATGAAACCCAGGGCCTCTTCGATCACGAACTCCTCCCAGATCGGCATCAACCTGTCGAAGTACGGTTGCACGTAAGCGCTCAACAGCTCCTCCTGGTCCGCTCGGTGGAACCCTGACGCGATCGCCCTCTTCATGGCCAGCGACGCCCCATGAGTCGTCTCCACCTCCCACGCCTCGTCCTTCGCCTCTCGAGTGGGACGGGCGGCCCGCGCTGCCGCCGCGGCTCGCCGACCCTGGTCGGTCGGGTCCCGCTCCAGCTCCGGGGCGATGAGCTCCTCGCCCGCCTCGCCAATCGTCGCGAGCGCATTCACCACGCTCCACCGCACCGCGAAATCCACCTGCAGCCCGTCGAGCTTCGTCGTCCCATCCAGCAGACCGCGCACCCAGGCGACATCCTCGGGCTCCCGCGCCACCCCGATAAACGCGTTGGTCCACAGCAGCTGAAGGTCGGTGCCTGCGGCCATGCGGCTCAGGCGCTCCCTGGCCCCCTTTGCCACCTTCTCGCGAAGTTCCACGCGCCGCTCCGGATCCGCATACCTCTCGATGGCGCCCGTCATCCGGCCGATGAGCGACCCCGCAATCGCCGCATCGGTCTCGACGTCCATGTTCTCAAGCGAGATCGCGAGGTAGTCCACGACCCCCAGCTTGGCGTCGCGCACCATGTCCCAGAGCGCCTCCCACAGCACAGCGCGCGCCAGCCCATCGTCGATGCCGCTCAGGTGCGTCTTGAGGGTGGCGAGCGACCTGTCGTCCAGGTCGAGCTTCGCGTACGTGAGGTCGTCGTCGTTGGGGAGCACCATGTCGGGCACAGCCTCACCCGCGAGCTGTGGCACCAACGTCGAGGCGCCGTCGATGTCCAACTCCACCGACCTCCTGCGCACCAGCGAGCTGCCCTGGATATCGAACAAGCCCACACGCAATCGGTGGGGCCGCAGCGTGGGGTGCTCGGGCGGCGCCTTCTGGATGAGCGTGGCGCTCTTGATGCGCGTGCCATCCACGGCGATCTTGGCGCTGATGGTGTTGACGCCCGCCTCCTCGAGCCAGACTCGTGACCAGGCCTTCAGGTCGCGGCCGGAGGCCGCCTCGAGCGGCGCCAGGAAATCGGACAGCTCGGTGTTCCCGTACTCGTGCTTCTTGAAGTAATCGTGGACGCCGCGAAAGAAAGCGTCCTCACCGACCCAGGCCAGGAGCTGCTTGAGCGCCGCCCCGCCCTTCTCATAAGTGATCGCGTCGAAGTTGAGCAGCACCGATTCCACGTCCGGAATCTCGGCGACGATGGGGTGGGTCGTGGGCAGCTGGTCCTGCGCCTTTGCCCTCGCCTTGTAGGTGATCGAGAACGACGTCCACGTGTTCTTGAAGCGCGTCGCCTCGGCGTTGGCGAGGTTGCCCATGTACGTGGCGAACGTCTCGTTGAGCCAAAGGCCATCCCACCAGCGCATGGTCACGAGGTCGCCGAACCACATGTGCGCCATCTCATGCAGCAGCGTCTCGGCGCGGCGCATGCGCATCGCCTCGGTGACGCGAGACCTGAACACGTAAGCCTCGGTGAACGTCACGCACCCCGCGTTCTCCATCGCCCCGGCCGAGAACTCCGGAACGAAGAGCTGGTCGTATTTGCCGAAGACGTATGGATAACCAAAGCGCCCTTCGAAATAGTCGAGCCCCTGCCGGGTCAGCTCGAACAGCTCGTCAGGGTCGAGGTATCTCATCAGCGACTGCCGGCAGTAGATGCCCAGCGGGATGCCGCGGTGCTCCTGGTGAATCGAGTGGTACTGGCCCGCCACGATCGCGGCCAGGTAGGTCGACATGGGCTTGGTCTTGGGAAAGCGCCACAACGCGCCGTCGCGCTTGCCGGGCGTGTTCGACACGACCACCCAGTCCTCCGGTGCCTTCACCTCAAATGTGTAGGTCGCTTTCAGGTCGGGCTGGTCGAAGCACGCGAACGCTCGGTGCGCGTCGTAGCTGGCGAACTGGCTGTGGAGGTACACGCGTCCGTCGAGCGGATCCTGAAACCTGTGGAGCCCGGTGCCGTCGTGCATGTACTCCGCGGTGCCCGATACGGTGAGCGTGTTGTCGGCCTCCAGGCCGCCGAGCTGCAGGCGTCCGCCATCGAACGCGCTTGCCGGCAAGTCCTTGCCGTTGAGCACCGCTTTCGAGATTGCCGGGCCAATGAACTCGATGAAAGTGTCCGAACCCTGCCTGCGGCATCGAAAGGTCACCGTCGTGTCGGAGCCGAACGTGTCGTCGCCTTGCGTCAGGTCCAGCGCAACGTCGTAATGCACCTCGGAGATCAGCGCTGCACGCTCCTGCGCCTCGAGGCGCGTGAGGTTATTGCGAAGGATGACGAGTCTCTTCTAGCAGCTTGAGGCGCCCAGCAGCAGTGGCGCTGAGGCCGCGGCGGCAGGAGTCGTCGACACCGCGACCAGGGCGGCGGACTTCGCCGCCGGCAGCGTGACGGTTTGGAATCCGGGATCAGCTCGAATGAACCCTTCAGTCGGTGTGAACGATCTCCCGGGCAGGGATGTCGTCGTGCCGGTGCACCGGTCGAAGAATTTGAGGATGTAGCCCAGCGGTCCACTCTGGGCGCTGGAGTACTTCATCTCCACGTCGACCCTGCAGGTGCTGTTGATCTTGCAGGTCGTGTCGGGCAGGAACACGACGCTCTGCACCGGCGGCGCCGAGGCTGGCGCGTAGGTGGGGACCGTTTGCAGTCCGCCGGCCGGGGTTGGCGTGGTCTTCGGCGTGGGCTTGGGACTCTTGCCCGGCGATGGCGTGTGGGTCACGCCGCTGATGCCCGAGTGAGGCCGCGTGAGCAAGTAGATGCCCCCACCCGCGCCCAGCAGCAGCAGGATCACGACTCCGATGATCGCCGGCAGCATCCATGCCGGCCGGTCGCTGGAATCGCGGTCGGGCGGGCGAGTCGTCGACGGCCGGCGCGCGGGCGCCGACGGCACCACGGGTGCCGCGGTCTCGGCCGCCACCCCCGCCACCGCCAGGTCGGGCGCGACGTTGGGCGTCCAGGATGGAGTCGCGACGGGGGACCAGGTCGGCGACTCAGGCGCGGGAACCGCGGGTTCCGGCGCTGTCGACACGAAGCCCGTTGGGTTGGGCGGCGCCTCGAACCGCTGAGGCTCTGGCAGCGGCGCCACCACTGGCGGCTCTGGCACAGCGGGAGTCGCCGGGGCCGCGGTGTCCCAGGTGGGAGCCGCCGGCACGTTGGTGCCAGGCGGGGCGGGCTGCGGTGCGTTGGTCGCGAAAGGCGATGGCGGCTGCGTGGCCGGCGCGGGTGGGGTGGAGGGCGGCGGCGGGGCAGGCGGGGACACGGTGCTCGATGGGAACGGCACTGGCAGCGGCGCCGGCGGGATGGTCGAAGCAGGGGGAGTGACGTTCGAGGCTGCAGGAGGAGCGGTGCCCTCCGGAGCAGGTGCCGGGGCCGCGGTCTGCCAGGCGGATGGGCCCACCGGGGCGGGCTTGGGGTCCGGCATTCTGGGCAGGGCGTCGTACGACACCGAGGTCGGGCGGGGCGTGTCTTCGGGCGGAGGGACGTACGAGGAGCGCGCGGGCGGCACCGGCGGGGCGGGTGCTTCCGACTGGGGCAGGAAAGGCGTGATCGGCGGCATCTCGCGACCGCCCGCGCGGGTCGCCAGCTCGGCCTGCGCGGCGGCCATCCGGTCGGGCGCTAGCAGCGCCGCGGCCATCTCCCGAAGTGCGCCCTGCGCGCGATCCGCCGCCGGGCCCATGGCGCCGCTCGCCATCGATCGCATGGTCACCACGAGGCCTGGTGGGATGTTGGGCGGGGCGGGAGCGCCGGCAGGGTCGACGCCGAAGGCGGCGCAGATCGCCATGCCACTTGACCTGACGTCGGCCCTCAGGTCGCTTTGAGAAGGTGCTCCGCGCACCGCGCCGGCCGGGTGGCCCGCGAGCCGCACCTCGCCGTTGCCGTTGACCCGAACTGAGGCGGCGCCGAATCCGCCCATCGCGATACCGGCCTCGTGGAGAGCGGCGACTCCGGAGAGCAGCGAGGCGCCGAGCGCAGCGGCGGCCGGCGGCGTCAGCGGACCGCGGGAGAGGATCGTGCCCAGTGGCACCCCCTCGTTTGGCTCGACCGCGACCCATAGGCCGTTGGGATCGGTGCCCCACGCCAGGACGGGGGAGAGGGCCGGGTGCCGGTTCTCGAAAAGCCTCTGAATCCGAGGGATGGCCCCGGCAGCTTCGGCTGGAGGCACGGGGATCTCGTGGACGACCACGGATTTTCCGTTCTTGAGGATGGCCTTCCAGCCCTGGCCCACACCAGGGTCGACAAGCTCGATCAGCCTCGGTTTGGGCTCACTCTCGGGCATACGTGGGGCCATGGTAACCTTGCCGGACGTGGCATATGTGATCGTTCAGCCGTGCGTCGGCGTCAAAGACGCATCGTGCGTCGAGGTGTGTCCAGTGGATTGCATTCACACCGATGACGCTGCAACGATGTACTTCATCGATCCCGACGAGTGCATCGACTGTGGTGCCTGCGTCGACCCTTGTCCCGTTGACGCGATCTTCCCCGAGGATGAGGTTCCCGAGCAGTGGCGGGATTACATCAAGATCAACGCCGACTATTTCAAGAAGTAGCTTCTCCTAGCTTGACCCGGCACGCGGTAACCCTCATTCCGGGGGATGGCGTTGGCCCCGAGATCTGCGATGCCGCCGTGCGCGTCATCGAGGCGACCGGAGTTGCGATCGATTGGGACGTTCACCAGGCCGGCGAGAACGTCATCAAGGAGTTCGGGACGCCACTGCCCGACCATGTGATTGCCTCCATCCGAAAGAACAAGGTCGCGCTGAAGGGCCCGATCTCGACGCCGATCGGCAGCGGCTTTCGAAGCGTCAACGTCGCGCTGCGCCAGATCCTGGACCTGTACGCGCTGGTGCGCCCGGTCAAGGCTTACAAGGGCGCTCGCAACCTGCGCGACGACCTCGACTTCGTGATCGTCCGCGAGAACACAGAGGACCTGTACGCGGGCATCGAGTTCGAGCTCGGCACACCGGATGCCGACCATCTGATCGAGGAGATCTCGACGCTTTCCAAGAAGACGATCAAGCCGGACAGCGGGCTCTCCATCAAGCCGGTTTCGGTCAGCGGATCGGAGCGCATCGTGCAGTTCGCCTTCGACTACGCGCGTAAGAATGGGCGGCGCAAGGTGACCGCGGTGCACAAGGCGAACATCCTGAAGCACACGGACGGCCTTTTCCTTGCGGTGGCGCGCAGGGTGGCGGCGCAAAATCCCGACATCGAGTTCGACGATCGCATCGTCGACAACATGTGCATGCAGCTGGTGCTGCGCCCGAAGGAATACGACGTCCTCTGCTGCTTGAACCTGTACGGGGACATCATCTCGGACCTCGGCGCAGGGATGATCGGGGGCCTGGGGCTCGCGCCCGGCGCGAACATCGGCAGCGTGGGGGCGGTGTTCGAGGCCACGCATGGCAGCGCCCCAAAGTACACGGGCCAGAACAAGGTGAACCCGATGGCGGTGATGCTGTCCGGTGTTCTGATGCTGCGGCACCTCGAGGAGCCGGCGGCGGCCGATGCCCTCGAAGGGGCGATCGCCGCTGTGATTGCCGATGGCCGGAACGTCACGTATGACTTGAAGGAGCGCCGGGACGATACTTCGTCTGTGGGCACGAGCCAGGTGGCCGATGCCGTGATCGCGCAACTGAAAGCAGGGGCTTGAGAGCACTCAGCCCAGACGTCGTGCGGCTTCGGCGACTGTGGGATGAGCACATCCACAAACCCTTTCCCGCCGCGACGGCCAGCGATCCGCGCGTTCAGGAGGTGGCCCTTTATTCGTCGTGGCTGGGGAGCATGGTGGAGGTCGCGCTGCGCCGCGGTACGCTGGACGCCGAGCACGCTCAGATGCTGAAAGTGCGCCGCGCCGAGGGCAACCAGGGACTGTTCCGCGCGAGCGGAGAGCTGGGCGAGCCGGTGCGGTCGTATGTGGCGCGGCTGATCTCGATCGAGGACATCCTGTCTGGGCTGCCCGTCAAGTGAAGCGCTGCGCCGGACTCGTTGCCGTGCTTTTTTTGGCCGGCGCGTGCACGAGTGGCGGCTCGCCGGTGGCGGTGACGCCGCCGACCGTCGTGCCTGTCGGGAACCTGGTGGCGGCGCCTGATTCGGGCGACCAGCCTTCGTTCGCGGTGCGCACCGGGCGGCAGCCTGCCCTGAGCTTGCAGCAGCTGTTCCATCCGACGTATCTGGTGCCGGACAACCCCGCCGAGATCCGGACCCTGCTGGTGACGGGAGACATCATTCCAGCGCGCGGCGTGAACTACTACCAGACGGTGCGGCACGACTATCTGTGGCCGTTCCGGCCGACGGCGGCCTACACGAAGAACGCCGACATCACGTACGTCAATCTCGAGGCGCCGCTGTTCGCCGGGTGCCCGGTCAGTCCCGCCGAGAGCTTCACCTTCTGCGGCGATCCGCGGACCGTGAATGGGCTCACGTACATGGGCGCTGACGTGGTCAACCTGTCCAACAACCACATTGGCAACTACGGGGCGCAGGGGATCACGGCGACGGACCAGCTGCTGCACCAGCATGGGATGCAGACATCGGGGTTGGGGCCGGTGGCGGTGATCAACGTGCGCGGGCTGAAGTTCGGGTTCATCGGATTCAACGGGGTCGGTGTGGCGATCGACAGGACGCAGCTCAAGGCGGGAATCGCTCACGCGCGGCAGCTGGCGGATGTGGTGGTCGTGCAGTTCCACTGGGGGAAGGAGTACGAGCGGCTGCCCAAGCCGGATCCTGGGGTGCCCACGCCTGACGACCCGGTGGCCATAGCGCACCTCTCCATCGATTGGGGCGCGGACATCGTGATCGGCAACCACCCGCACTGGTATCAGGGGATCGAGGTGTATCACGGGAAGCTCATCACGTATGCGCATGGGAACTTCGTGTTCGACCAGATGTGGTCCGAGCAGACGAGGGAGGGGGTGATCGGGACGTACACGTTCTACGGCACGAAGCTGGTGGCGGCGAAATGGGTGGCGGTGCGGAGCTACGACTATGGTCAGCCGGAGTTCATGAACACGAAGGACAACGCGACCGTGCTGACGACGATGGAGGCGGCGAGCGATCAGCTCGCGGCGCGCCTGAAGGAACCGACCACGCTGCCAATCCCAGCGCTACCAAAAGCGCCGGTGTGCTACCCAGAACACGCCCCACCCCCATACGGAGTGGGCGGCACGGGCATAGGCCCGTGCGCCCCAGCGTAAGCGGGAGGAGGGGGAGGGGAGCCGGGAGGTGGGCATGGTGGCGGCGCAGCCGCCGGAGGGGAGATAAAACAAATGTTGTCTCCCCGCGTGCCGGGGAGGTGGCGGCGCAGCCGCCGGAGGGGAGATCGAACTTTGTAACTGTTCCCTCCCCGCTCGCCGGGGAGGTGGCGGCGCAGCCGCCGGAGGGGAGATCGAAACTTTTGGAACTTTTCTCTCCCGGCGTGCCGGGGAGGTCGGGCATTTCCCTCCCCGCT
>DASXNH010000056.1:0-2603 GCA_036495195.1 Candidatus Dormiibacterota bacterium | reverse complement strand
CAATGATCGGCTCGGTACCGTTGCCTGCGTGGCCAACCGCACCAATGGGGGCTATCGGCTCCGCGGCGTCAAGGAACCCGTGGAGGCAGCGGATCAGGCCGACCAACTCCTCATTACTGCCCGCACGGACGAAGGGCTCGCACATTTCCTTGTTGCCGCTGACCTTCCAGGCCTGACGGTCACGCCGATGGAAGGCCTCGACATCACGCGTCGATATGCCTCAATAGAGCTCGCTGATGTCGACATACCCGCCAGCGCGTTGCTCGGCCACTTGGGAACGGCCGAACTCCAGACCGAATACCTCCTACAAGTAGCAGTTGTTTTGCAACTCGCCGAAATGGTCGGAGCGATGGATCGCAGCTTTGAGATGACGGTTGAGTGGGCCTTCAGCCGTTATTCATTCGGCCGTCCCCTGGCGTCCTATCAGGCGCTCAAACACCGATTCGCGGATATGCGGGCATGGCTTGAGGCCGCCCATGCCATGGCCGATGCAGCCGCTCAACACGTGCAGGCCGACTCACGGCGAGCCAGCGAATACGTGAGCGCTGGCAAGAGTTATCTCGGCGTCTACGGTCCGGAGCTTGTCCAGGACTGCGTCCAGATGCATGGCGGAATCGGCGTCACCTTCGACCACGACCTCCACCTCTACTTACGACGCGTGGTGATCGGCTCTCAATTGTTTGGCACCGTCTCGGACCACCGGCAGCGTCTGGCGTCGATCCTCGAGAGTAGGCATCCATTCACGAGCGAGGGAATATGAACCTATGATTGACGCCGCTGAGCTCGAGGATCTTGAGAGTTTCCGAGCTCGCCTTCGACAATGGCTGGCCGAGAACATGCCAAAGGCCCAGCCCGGTGAGCACCAGCAGACCTTTGCTTCCGACGAAGCGGAGCTGGCGTACCTTGACCGCAACCGCAAACTGCAGCGCACGCTCTTCGACGGTGGTTTTGCTGGAATCATCTTCCCGAAGGAATACGGAGGCGCCGGATTGACGGCCGCCCACCAGCAGGTCTTCAACGAGGAAATCGTGGGCTATAGCTGGCCATTTCGCTTGCAGATCGCGACATTTCAACCCTGCGCGGCGGTCCTTCTCGAGTTCGCCAACCACGAGCAAAAGTTGCGACTTATCCCGGCCATTCTGAAGGGCGAGGCGATTTGGAAGCAATTCCTCAGCGAGCCGAGCGGTGGCTCCGATGCTGCCGCCGCACAAACGACGGCAATCAAGGATGGCGACGAGTGGGTGCTGAACGGATCCAAGATCTGGACCACCAGCGCTTGGTGGGGCGACTGGGCGCTTTGTCTCGCGCGTACCAACTGGGACGTGCCAAAGCACCGGGGGCTCACTGTCTTTATGTTCCCGATCCACCAGCCTGGGGTCGAAATCCAGCGCATTGAGATGATCAACGGCTCTCGGGAGTTCACGCAGGAATTCATCACCGACCTGCGAGTGCCAGACATCGACCGACTGGGTGATGTCGACGACGGCTGGACCGTTGGGCGCCGTTGGATGCATTACGAACACAGCTTTAGCATTTCGTTCCATATCACTCGTCCGGCGCCGGCGCCGGCGTCGGCGTCGGCGAGGTCGGCCGAAGTCGATGCAACGCCGAGCGAGGCGCCGCCGCTAGTGAGTCTTGCCCGCGATGCACTGCGTTTCGATGATCCACTCGCGCGAGAGTTGGTCGGGGAAGGCCACGCCCTTGGCCTCGCCATCGCCGAAGGGAACGCGCGGATAGGTCGCGCCGTGACTACCGGTCGGTACGTGAGCGAAGCGTCCTCGCTCACAAAAGTTCTCATGGGTACCCTCGGCATACGGTTGGCCAACATCAACTTCGAATTGGCGGGTCCGACCGCAGTCGCTTGGGGCGCCGGCGGAGAGGGTCTTGGCGTTCAGGGAGTCGACTTTCTGTTCCGTCAAGCGGGTCTGATCGGAGGAGGGACGGTCGAGATGTCCCGGAATGCAGTAAGCGAGCGGGTCTTGGGCATGCCACGCGAACGAAGCAATGACCGTGACATCCCCTTCCGCGATGTACAGAGAGGTCCAAGCCGGTCATGACCCTTCCGCGCTCCTCGCCCACGCGCCGAGTTGGTCGAAAGAATAATCCGCATCCTGATGACGCCGTCCCACGGTCGGCGGTTGCGGCTGCTTGGCGCCGATGCGGTGCGCGCAATCCGAGGCGATCAGCGACATGAACACCACGCAGCATCCGATCGACGCCCACCAGGTCCGATCGCGTACGGAAAAGCTGCTTGAAGAATTCGCCACGGCCGACGACAGAACCTTCTTCGGAGCTCAATTCGATCTCGGCCTGGCGCGGGTGGAGCACCCGTACTCTTTCGGTGGCTTGGACGCGGCGCCCCACCTGCAGGAGGTCGTCGATACCACTCTGGAGGCAGCAGACCGGAGAGGCCAGTGGACCCGTAACGCTATGGGTATCGGGATGTGTGGGCCGACGATCGTGGCGTGGGGCACCGATCGCCAGAAGACGCGGTTTCTTCGGCCGATATTCACTGCGGAAGAGATCTGGTGTCAGCTTTTCAGCGAGCCAGGTGCCGGTTCCGATGTCGCCGGCTTGTCCACTCGGGCCGAGCGCGATGGCGA
>DASXNH010000055.1:0-3218 GCA_036495195.1 Candidatus Dormiibacterota bacterium | reverse complement strand
TCGGGATGCTGATCCGAATCGGGTGCGCGGCGCTGTTCATCTGGCGAGTCGTGCAGCTGATCGCGTTCGTGACCCCGGCCTGACGGGGGAGAAATACAGACTAGCTGGCCGCCTCAGGCAGCGCCTGGAGTTGTCTTGCCGGCTTTACGACAAGATCGCCCGCACGATTCCTGACAACTGGCCGGGTGTGGTTGCGCTCTTGATGAGCCAGGCTCGAATGCCGAGCTCATAAGCCTCCTCCATGCGAGTCGAAGCTGGAGTGTTCGAGAGCACTACGACAGCGAGATCCTTTGCCCTCGCGTCTGCGCGAAGGCGTTTCAAGGTTCCGATCCCATCCAGGCGCGGCATCTGCATGTCGAGAAGCACCAGGTCTGGCAACTCGTGTCCTATGAGCTCAAGAGCGACCTCACCATCGCCGGCGACCCTGACCCCAAACCCGTCCGCCGTCAGCTGCAACCTGAACATTTCCGCCACCGATGGATCATCCTCGACGATCAGAATTTGCATTGCTTCCAGCCTTGCGGCTGTCTCCCGAATCCCCCGGTAGCCGGCGAGACAAGTGTGCCCCACAAATTCGGCGTGCGGATGGACCGTTTTGCACTTGGCAGCCAGGCGAGGTGGCTCTCGCCGGCTCGAATTCAAAAAAACTTGGTGGAGGCGGCGGGAGTTGAACCCGCGTCCGAAGCAGTCTCCTACGGGATCTCTACGAGCGTGTCCAGGATTTTGGTTCTCGCTTGACGGCTCCTCCTGACGGGATCCGCTTTCGCCAGTCTCGGTGGGTGTCCCGGATCGAGGCCGAGACGCCCTCGATGCGGCAATCCGGTCTGTTTTAATGCCGTTCCCCAGTCCGCCGGATTGACCGGGGGCGACACCCGGGATCTAAGTCCCGGGACTCACGTCTCTACTGCTTACGCAGCGAGGGCGAAAGTGTTGGTCTTGTTGGCATTTGTAAAAATGCTTGCGCTGTACGCACGCGCCCTCGGCTCGCAATCCCGAAGCTCAACTGCCCCGTCGAGACCGGACGCCCCCACGAAGCTGAACTCGTTGCCCTCGAATTCTACCCTTCGGGCGGCAACCCCACACCTCCAGCCTTCTGCTCTAATTGACCGGGCAAGACATGGCAGTCGGGCAGAAGCTGGAGCACCTGGAGCCGGACCTCGAGAGAGTCGCGAAAGCGAACCTCAAGGAGCTCGGCGACATTCGCATCGATGACGTCCTCGCCTTCATCGACCGTGGCATCGAGAACATGCCCAGCTACATGGACCTCTACCGCCGCTGGGAGTCACAGCAATGGTCGGTCGGCGACCTCGATTTCACCCTCGACCGCGAGGACTGGCTGAAAGCGTCAGAGCTGGACAGGAAGGCAACGCTTTGGTCGCACCGCCTGTTCTTCAACGGCGAGGAGCGCGTCACCTCGACGCTGGCTCCCTTCGTCTGGGCGGCGCCGACTCCCGAGATCGAGATTTTCCTCTCGACCCAGATGGTCGACGAGGCGCGCCACACCGTGTTCTTCGACCGATGGTGGCGCGAGGTGGTCGGCACCGAATCGAAGAATCTGAAGGATCTGCTGGCCGAGATACGCCCTGACGCCAATGAGGGCTACAACACGCTGTTCTACGACCGTCTCCCTTCAACCGCGCAGCGGATGGCGACCAACCCGAAAGACTTCGACGCCTTTGTCGAGGGCGTGACGATCTACCACATCATCGCGGAGGCCACCATCGCGCTGACCGGCCAGCGCTTCGAGCTCGAGTCGATGCGCGAGCTGGGCACCACCGACCGAGGCTTCTACCGAGGCTTCACCGCCGTCGCACGAGACGAGTCACGCCACGTGAGCTTCGGGATCAAGGTCCTGCAGGAAGCGGTGCGCGAAAACCCCGAGCGGTTCGCTCCCCTGATCCAGAAGACACTGGTCGAGTGCCTCCCGCTCGTGGCGGGCACGCTGGACCCACCTGACCCGGCCTACATCACCGAGTTCGGCCACACCGAGAGCGAGATCCTGCAGTTCGCGCTCGACTCGCTCAATAAGCGATTGCGAGCGATCGGTATCAACCTCGCGGCCTGAGCCGGTCGCGTGATGCGAATCGAACACCTCGGCCAGGAGATTTAGAGAAGATCGCGCCGCGCGTCTAGCCTCTTGTCCTCATCGCGCGAGCGATGTCCCGCTTCGCATCCCTCTCCGCGATCGCCTCGCGCTTGTCGTACTGCTTCTTGCCGCGCGCGAGCCCCACCTCGACCTTCGCGTGGTTGCGCGAGAAGTACACGCGCAGCGGAATGACCGTGTATCCCTTCTGCCTCACCTTTCCGACCAGGCTGGCGATCTCCTTCCGGTGCAGCAGGAGCTTGCGCGGCCGCATGGGCTCGTGGTTCATCAGGTTCGCCTGCGCGTATGGCGAGATGTGTACGTTCTCGAGCCACGCCTCATTACCGTCGATGCGCACAAACCCGTCGCGCAAGTTGGTCCGCCCGTTACGAACCGATTTCACCTCCGTGCCTGTGAGCATGATCCCAGCCTCGAGCTTGTCATCGATGAAGTAGTCGTGGTAGGCGCGACGATTGACGGCAACGTCGCGCTCCTTGTCCTGCTTCTTGTCAGGCATCGCCCAACACCTGTTTCGCAGGAGCCGGTTTCTTCCCAGGCAGCTGCACCACATCGGGCAGATAACGATCGCCCTCGACGTGGCCGCTGATCACCTTCACACGACCGCGAGCCGTCGGCAGCGTGGCCCCTGGCCAAGGCTGCAGGGCCCTGACGCGTCGATCAATTTCGGACGCCCCCATCGCCCACTCGAGCTCTCCGTCTTCCCGACGCAACCTCGGCGCCAGTGTGGCCGCGTCATGGTTCTGTTCCCGCGCCTTTATCGATTCCAGCCGACTCAGCACCAGGACGAGAACCTCGGCTCCCAAGGACGCCAATCGTGCTGTGAGTTCGACAGCGTCCTCCGTCTCGCCAATAGTCACAGCTTCGCTCTGGGCCAGCACCGGTCCATGGTCGAGCTTCTCATCCATCTGGATGATGGTGACGCCTGTGGTGCGGTCGCCCACCAGGATCGCGTGCGCGACCGGCGCCGCCCCTCGGTGCCTTGGCAGAAGCGACGCATGCACGTTGACGGCCCCGAGCCGCGGAATCGACAGCACCGATCGCGGAATGATCTGACCATAAGCGACCACCACGAGCACATCCGGCGCCAACCGGCGCAGCTGTTCGGCCACCTCAG
>DASXNH010000054.1:0-3671 GCA_036495195.1 Candidatus Dormiibacterota bacterium | reverse complement strand
TGCAGCCTGCGCAGTCCCCAAGTCGTAAGGCTGCAGGTACAGGTCCTGGCCGGTGAGCTCGAAGCCCCGCTCACCCGTCTCCTCGTTGAGCAGGCCGATGGTGAATTGCTTCTCGTGGGTCTGGAGAAGCTGGGCTGCCTGCGCTCGAGCCTGGGTTTCGTTGCGCTGGCCCTGGATGATTGCTTCCGCCGCGTTCTGCACCAACACCGCGCCGACCAATACCGCTAGGAAGACTGTTGCCTGCCTCTGTAGGCTCATGCTCGAGTTCGGGGTTCAAGGCTTGGGGATCGATGTCCGGAACGCCAAGAGAGCCAGGCTCTGAGCGTAGGTAAAAGAGCGTTCAGAGTGCCCACATCACGGGTTTACCTGACTCGCATCGCAGAGTCGCCCGCAGCAATACCGGGAAGCGCCCCTTTGAAGGGATGGCCTGCGGACTTTTGTTATCAGCGATTTTGGTCGGGGAGGGGGTGTGTGAGTTCACCACATAGTTCTCTGATCTCGCAAGACATAGTTCTCGCCACCAAGCTCGGAGGTGGCGCATGTCGGCTCTCGCTCGCTACATCGTCGACGCAGTTGTCTTGGAACGTCGCAGTCCGACTGAGCTAGCGCGCGACCACGGCATCACGCGCAGGTGGATCCACAAGCTCGTCAAGAGGTTCAAAGAAGGCGGCTACTCGGCACTAGCGCCGCGATCGCGACGGCCACATTCCTGCTCTCATCAGACATCGTCTGAGGTTCAGACCAAAGTCCTTCGGCTTCGCCAAGAGCTCGTCGCCGCCGGTCACGATGCCGGGCCTGACACCATCGCCCATCACCTCATTGGCCAGGTCGACCGGGTGCCGTCGGTCGCCACCGTGTGGCGGATCCTCAAACGCAATGGGCTGATCACGCCGCAGCCCCATAAGCGTCCAAAGTCATCCTTCATCCGATTTGAGGCCCAGCTCCCCAACGAAACCTGGCAACTGGACTCAACCCCATGGCAGCTTGCTGATGGCTCACCGGTCGAGATTCTCAACTTCCTCGATGACAAGTCGAGGGTTGCGCTCGCCTCCAGAGCCTTGGTCACCGTCAAGTCCGCCGACCCCGTCCAGGTGCTCCATTCAGCTTCAAACACCTTCGGTCTGCCGGCTTCCCTCCTCAGCGACAACGCTGCCGTCTTCACCGGCCGGACTCGTCGCGGCAAGGTCCTCCTAGAACTCGAGCTGGAGCGCCTGGGCATCGTCTTCAAACACTCCACCCCCTATCACCCTCAGACCTGCGGCAAGGTCGAGCGCTTCCACCAAACCCTCAAGCGCTTTCTCCGCAAGCAGTCACCAGCCGGCTCCATCGCCGAGCTCCAGTTTCAGCTCGATACATTTCGCGACTACTACAACAACCGACGCCCTCACCGAGCACTCGACCGCCAGACACCGCTGGCTGTCTTCAACGCTCTCATCAAGGCCAAGCCGTCACAGCAGCCGGCGCCCGTCGACCATCGCGTTCGCCGCGACAGGATTGACTCCAGCGGCAAGGTCACCCTTCGCTACCTTGGCAAGCTGCACCACATTCCAGTCGGAACAGCCCACAAGAACCGCAAGGTCCGACTCCTGGTCGCCGGTCCCGACGTGCGCATCATCACCGATGATGGCGAACTCGTTCGGGCCCTGACTCTCGACCCCACACGCATCTACCACCCCCTCGGTGGACGTTGGCCAGCGCACAATGTCTTGCCACAGGCGGGAACGATGTCCTGAGAGAGGACAGTTGGTGCCGGCGCAGGGATTTGAACCCTGGACCATCGGTTTAAAAGACCGTTGCTCTGCCAAGCTGAGCTACGCCGGCTGCCCATGATTGTGGCTTGTATTCAGTGCCCATTGCTCGGCGATTCCCGCTGGTCCTCGGGTGCTGCTCAGCTCGCAGCGGTTATCGAGATATATGGCCGCCAAACGAGTCAAGTGGCGTGACAAGCCGCAAGCCAAGGATTTCGATGCTGCTGCCGACTATCTCCGCCTGATCCTTCCCGAACGCAAAGCGGCGGCCGTCGTCGCCAAGTTCAGGCGGGCGAAAACGATCAAGCAGCTCCCCAAGGACATCGAGCGCGCCAGCGGATTGCGCCTCTTGACCGCTAAGGATCCCGAGGTCGACGACAAGCTCAAGAAGTTGAAGAAGGGCGAACCCCTCTCCCCCATCCTTTTGATCCGCGGAAGCATCTCTTCAGGGATGCCGGCCACCATCGCTGACGGCTATCACCGCGTGTGCGCCGCGTACATAGTCGACCAGGCGGCAGAGATTCCGTGCCGCCTGGTCGATCTCTCGTAAGTCGTGCGGTCGATTGTCTAAACCGAGCCGTCGTCCCTCGTTCTCGGATTTCGCGCCCTGAACACATTCCCCAGGTCGTTCACGGCCGCGTCTCGCGTGCCCAGCGGCGCCAGTCCGAATCGGTGCTCGATCGTCGCGAGGATGGATGTCGTGTCGTACTGCGTGTGGTCGACGACGAAGGTGTCCCGCAGACGCGGAGCGATGACCAGCGCCGGGATGCGGGTTCCGGGACCCCACTGATCGCTCGCGCCATGTGCGCCACCCTGGCCGGGAGGCGTCGCGTGATCGTACTGGCCGCCGAACTCGTCGTACGTGACCACGACCATCGTGTCCTTCCGGCACACGCTGTCCTGCACCGCCTTGAGCAGGCTCACGAGGTGATTGCTGCCACTCGTCTCGCTTGTGTATCCGGGATGCTCGTTCTCCAGACCAACTGGCTTGACAAAGCTGACCGAGTTGAGCTGGCATTTCTTTTCTGAATTGCCGAGAAGATTCGTGAAATCGACCTCATCCTTCAAATGGGTGCGGCCCGGCGTGCCGGGCGCATAAGCGGCGTAGTAGTTGAACGGCTGGTGGTGAAACTGAAACACCTTGCTCGGGCAGTAGGGGTACGCAGGGTTGGCAGATGACTGCGTGTCCGTGCAGCTCGTTCCGTTCGTCCCGTTGGTCCATCCAGGGGCGCCGACATTGCCGTTGGCATTCGCCCAGCCGCCCGCGTACCAACCCCAGCTCACGCCCGCGGCGCTCAGCTCGTCACCGATCGTGGTGCCCGTCTGGGCCGGCAGCTTCACCGGGTTCGACGAGGTCGGCTGCTGGAACGGCTGAATCGTGTTGACGGCGTAGGACCCGCACGCCCGACCCGGAACCGCCGATGGGCAGAGCTGCGTCAATGGAGCATCTTTCACAGGAGATGTCGCTGTATACATCGGGTAGCTGTTGGGCATCCCGTTGGAGTCGATGACGGAGTAGAGGTTGGCCGGCGCGCCTGGGTATGTTGGCGTCGCAGCCGCGATCAGCCATTGGTGATTGAGGAACGAGCCTCCGAACGCCGATTGGAAGAAGTTGTCGGAGATCGCGTACTGCGGGTGCTCATGACCATGCAGGTACGTGTAGATCGGAAGCTCCTTGGTGTCGTAGTAGCCCATGGCGAGACCGACGGCATCGCTGCCGGTGACGTAGCGATTCTGGGCGCCGTTGTTCAGCTGGTACTGCTCCTGGTAGAAGCGGTGAACGATGTCCTTGGTGCAGCCGCCTGGCAGGTTGCTCGAAGACGGAGTGAGTCCATTGGGAGCGAACACACCCGGTTGCGGGCAGGTCTGCACGCTGGCGGGAATGTATGACTCGATGCTGAACGGGTTGTTCGTGAAATGCAT
>DASXNH010000053.1:0-13024 GCA_036495195.1 Candidatus Dormiibacterota bacterium | reverse complement strand
GGCTACATCAGCGCGAGCTACAACCTCGCGATCGCGTTCGCGATCCTGGCTCTCGTCATCCTGTTCCGTCCACGAGGTCTTTTCACCAACGCCCGCAGAACGGTGTTCGAGTGACCGCATACCTGATCTCGGTCCTCACCGAGGGCGCGATTTTCGGAATCATGGCTCTCGGTCTCAATGTCATCTGGGGCTGGTCCGGCGACTTCGACCTCGCCTATTACGGCTATATCGCGGTGGGGGCGTACATGACTCTCGTCCTCACCATCGGGGCGCCCATCCCGCCGGCGCATTACATCCTTGGCCAGACGCTTCCGTTTCCGCTCGCCGTGGTCATCGCAGTGCTCACGGCGATGGCCGTTGCGTTGGTGGTCGGATCCATCGCGCTGCGCCACCTTCGCGGCATCTATTTTTCGATCGTGACCTTGGGTGCGGTTTACGTCATGTACGTCTTCGCCGGCCAGTTCGTCCCGCTCTTCGACGGCTTCAACGGCCTGTCGGGGCTGTTCGACCCCATGGGTGACTGGTTCGGGCTCGACTACTTCTCCTATCAATACTTCCTGCTCGGACTCTGCCTTGTCCTCTTCGCGCTCACGTATGCCTTCATGTCCCGCGTTTCGAGCAGCCGGTTCGGCATGGCCCTACGGACCCTGCGCGAGGACGAGCGCGCCGCCGCGGCGTTCGGGCGAGACATCTACCGGCTGAAGTTGAAGGGCTACCTGCTGGGCGCGGCCCTGGGCGGCTTCGCCGGAGCGCTCTTCGCCGCCTACCTGTCAGCGTTCAATACTTCGGCCTGGTCGCCGATCGAGGTCATCGTCCTCTACGCCGCGGTGCTGGTGGGCGGCCGCGGCAACATCAGGGGTGTGGCCCTGGGCGTTCTGATCATGGGGCTCATCGTCCAGGAGTCGACGCGCTACCTGTACAAGCTGCCGGGGGTTGGCGCCTTCGACACCCTCCACCCACAGGTGCTGCTGGCGATGCGTGGAGTCATCATCGGGCTGGTCCTCGTGCTCTTTCTCCGATTCCGGCCGCAGGGCTTGCTGCCCGAGCGCCGGTTCATCGATCGCGAAACTGCGAAGCCCGCCACCGAACCCGCGCCCGCAACCGCGTGAGTGCTCCAGCCGCGGGCCCGGCCCTCGAGGTGCGAGGGCTGACCAAGCGCTTCGGCGGCGTCGTCGCAGTCGATGCCTGCTCGTTCGAGGCGCCGCTGGGACAGGTGACTGGTCTCATCGGACCGAACGGCGCAGGCAAGAGCACCGCGATCGACCTGATCTCCGGCTTCAAGCTGCCCGACAGCGGAACCGTGCTCTTCAAGGGCAGGCAGATCCAGGGCCTGGCTCCCCACCAGATCTCCCGCCTCGGTCTGATTCGCACTTTCCAATCGCCGCGCGAGTGGCCCGGACTCACCGTGCTCGAAAACGTGGTGATGGCGCGATGGGACCCCGGCCGCGAAGGTTTCTTTGGCGGCCTGCGCGGCCTCGGACACGCGCACCGCGTCAAAGTGAAGGACGAGCTGGCGCAGGCCCGCGGGATCCTCGACGAGTTCGGCCTCGGCGCCCTTCGCAATGAGCGGGCCGGAAATCTGAGTGGCGGGCAGAAGCGGCTCGTGGAATTCGCCCGCATCCGGATGGCGGCTCCGGAGCTCGTGATCCTCGATGAGCCGATGGGCGGCGTCAACCCCGTGCTGGGCGAAAGGATGGCCCTTGCCATCGAGGCCTTCATCGCGAGCGGAACGTCGGTGATCGTCGTCGAGCACAACCTGCCCTTCATCGAGCGCGTGACCCATCACGTCATCGTCATGGCGCAGGGCACCGTGATCGCGGAAGGCCCATTCGAGTCGCTGCGGTCTAACGCAGACGTCGTCGACGCCTACCTCGGTGAGCAGGTCAGCCGATGAGCACAGCTCCTGATCTGGTGCTCGAGGTCGATGGCCTGACAGCCGGCTACGGCGGACCTCCTGTGATCGATAAGGTCAGCCTCAAAGCCAGGCGCGGCGCGATCACCGCCATCGTCGGACCGAACGGCGCTGGAAAATCAACGCTTCTGAAAGCGATTGCGGGACTCATCCGTACGACGTCAGGCACCGTCAAGGTCATGGGCGTTGACGTGACGGGCCAGCCGGCCGAAAAGTTTGTTTCCAGGGGTCTCGCGTACGTACCACAGGTGGCAAACGTCTTTCCCGAGCTGACCGTACGAGAGAACCTCGACATGGGCGGCTACAGCCGCAAGGGTGGCGTGCGCGAGAGAATCGAACAGCTCTTCAAGCTCTTTCCGGACCTGGCGGCCTCCTCGCACCGGAAGGCCAGCACGCTGAGCGGCGGCCAACGAACCATGCTCGCGCTGGCTCGCGGACTGATGGTCGATCCAGTCGTGCTCATCCTCGACGAGCCAAGCGCGGGCCTGGCGCCAAAATTCCAGGGACTCATCTGGGATCGCATCGAGCAGATCCGCTCCACAGGAGTTGCGGTGCTGGTCATCGAGCAGAACACGCGCGAGACGCTCAGACACGCTCAGTGGGCCTATGTCCTCGTGCTCGGACAGAACCGCCTCGAGGGCCCGGGCAGCGAACTGCTGGATGATGAGGAGGTGGTGAACCTCTACGTCGGCCGCCTCTCCTGAGTCGCTGATCGGCGGCCCGGTCTCGAATGCTCGCCGCGATGCGGCGATCGGCGGGATCGCAGGGCTGGCCGGCGGCCTGCTGGGGCTTGGGGGCGGCTTCGTGCTGGTGCCGCTTCAGGTCCTCTGGGCCAAGCGAGAGCAGCATCGCGCGATCGGCACCTCGCTGGCGGCCATCCTGCCCATCGCCATCGTCGCCGGGGCGACCTACTACTTCGGCTCGAGCTCACCCCAGGCCGACCTCAATGTGGCCTTCTTCGTCGCTGCCGGCGGCGTGTTCGGGGCGGTTCTGGGCGCCCTGGTGGCAAAGCGGGTTCCTGATCGCGCCCTCAAGATGATCGTCGCGATCCTGCTGCTCGGGGCCGGGATGAAAGAGCTGTACGACGTTTTCATCGGCAACTCGCCACAGCTCGTCGGGGGGGCCACCGCGACATTCCAGCCGGCTGACTACGCGCTCATGACGGCGGGCGGCCTGCTGATCGGGGTGATCAGTGGACTGACCGGCGTCGGCGGGGGCGTCCTGGTGGTGCCTCTGCTCGCGCTCGGATTCGGGATCGGCCAGAGGGTTGCCCAGGGCACGTCGCTGATCGCCATGCTCCCCACCGCCGCGATCGGGGCTCTGACCCATCACCGGAGCGGCAACGTCGACCTTCGCGCGGCCTCGTGGATGGCCGTCGCCGGAGTGCCGGCAGCACTGATCGGCTCAGCGCTTGCTCTGTGGCTGCCGGCGAGGGCCCTCGGCGGGCTGTTCGGAATCTTCCTGCTCATCGCGGCGACGCGAATGTGGCCGAGGCGCGCACACGCACACCCCGGCACTGCGCCTCCAGACGCGACCCCGGTCTCGGGGCGCTGAGAGCTACTGGATGTAGGCCGTGATGTCGATCAGGAAGTGGGTCGCGTGACCGGCGACCTTGACCTGGACGTTGCCACCGCTCAGTCCCACGATGAAGCCGTTGGCGATGGCGGCCTGGCCCGTGATGAAGTTGACGCTGGAGGTGGTGACTGAGACGCTGGCAGGCGAAAGGGCCAGGAACCCGCTTCCTGTGTACTGTGTCGCGGTCAGGTTGCCCATGACGGCGACTGCGTCGGCGGGAATTTTCGACGCTCCGGCGCCCTGACCGGCGATCGGAACCACGGTCGTCGAGCCCGCTGCTTTCCGGGCGCCGCCCGGGAGGAGGCGAGTATCGAAGACGCGAAACGGCGCGAACGGGACACCCGTGCCGTCGGCCGCGTCGACGCGAACAGTGTTGACGCGGCGCCATTCGCCGGCTGCGTTGTGAATCCACAACACGCCGTTCAAGTCGCGGACCTGCTCGTACGGGTTCGGCGGGTATCCGGGAACTCCCGCCGCGGCGAGGCCGTCCTGGCGAATCCGGCCGGAGATGGCGGCGTACAGGGCGATGCCGATGTTGGACTCGCCAACGACGCCGTAACCGGAGTCGCTGAGCCCGTAGACGCCGGCGCCTTGCGGTCCCCCGGCCCATCCGTCGACGCCCTCGACGATACCGGTGCTGACGCCGAGTCCCTGGACCGGACCGGCGAAGGTGCCGGTGGACGGCGGATTCCAGGTCGTGCCGGCAGCCGAGACCCCGAGTACCTGCACTGGCGGGGTGACGCCGTCTGCGGTAAGGGTGGTGGGGTTCTCAGCCAGGTTGGCGTTCCCTAGGATCATGTTGCCGTTGGTGGCCGCCGAGGCCGGGACCGCCTTCGCCGCGGCCCAACCAAGGGCACCGAGAACAGCGGCCCCACCGAGCCTTAGAAAACCGCGACGGTTGCTTTGCCTCACCGCGGCGGCATCGGGGTCGCGCCCCTCGAGCCTGGCCATCCGGTTCCGCATCTCTTCGACCGTTTGGCCCAGGTTCCGGACCTGTTCCTCGAGCTCTTCGGTGCGATCCATGCTTCTCAACTCTCCTTGTTACTTGACGATTGGGCGCGCTGGGCTTGGGCGAGCCGCCTCACGGCGATTGCGAGCGTTGGTCTTCAGCCGGTCGGGATGGGCAGGCGACGGTCTGGGGATCGAGCGCTTGCTTCTAGGACCCGGGTTTGACGGCTTGGCCGCTTCACGCCTTGTCGTGGACAATCAATTCCTCCTGCTTCAAACAGCGAAGTGCCAAGAGCGAACGCTACCAGCCGAAGCAGACCTTCGGTTCGGCTGAATGCCTGGGTTTAGCGAGGGCTTTAGCCGCCTGGAGCGCAAATTCCCGCCTCCGGTTAGGATGGCAGTCCCAATGCCGACAATGGCGAAACCGGGATTGCTGGCGGCCTTCCTGCTGCTCACCGTCGGCGCGGCCCCGTCGGGAACCTCCTCCCCACATTGGCCTTCACCAGGCGCACGATCGGCCGCCGGCGCCCACGCGGTCGCTCCGGCGAAGTTCAGCAAGCCTCGCCTGCCCACCCGTCGAATGGCAGCTCATCGCCCCACGGCAGCAGCGGGGCGGGCGCAGATCCCGACCGCGACGAGGACCAATAACGCCGTCTTCAACGGCCTCAACAAGCCGGGCATGAGCTCTTCGGACAATGGCGTGTTCCAGAGCTCACCCCCCGACACCACAGGCTCGATCGGGCCCAACCACTACGTCGAGACGATCAACTCGGTTATCGGCGTCTACAACCGAAGCGATCTCACGCCGGTGCTCAACGCCAAGGCTTCGTTCAATGTGTGGCTCCAGACCGGCGGGACCCCCTTTAGCCTTCCGCTTTGCGACCCTCAAATCCAGTGGGATGAATCGTCGCAGCGGTGGCTGTATGTGGTGCTCGAGTGCAACTTCGGACTCGACACGTTCCTATACGGCTGGTCGAAGACGCCGGATCCCTCCGACCTCGTCAACGGCTGGTGCAGGTTCAGTGTCAGCACGCCCGGCGTGCTGTCCGACTACCCCAAGCTCGGCCACAGCAGCAATTACATGCTGGTCGGCACCAACAACTACAGCGACGCCGGTCTGCATAACTTCGTCACCGCGCAGATCACCTGGATGCAGACCCCTGCGCCAGGTGTGACGTCCTGCACCGCTCCCGTGGTGGGCATGACCAACGGCTCCGCCCTGAATCCACTCAGGAACGGCGACGGGACGACATTCACATCCACGCCGGTGCCGGTCAACACGACAGGCAATGCCGCCAACGGCTACGTGATCTCCGCTTACGATGCGTTCGGCAACGGCCCGCCGGGAGTACCCCAGAACAAGCTGACGGTGTTTCACCTGGACAGCGGCGGAGGTTTTCACCTTGACGGCGACCTCTCCGTCACCACGTATGCGATACCATCGCCGGCCCCCAACCCGGGTGGGTCGGTCGGGATTGGGATCGACACTCTCGATGGCCGCTTGACCCAGGCCGTGGGCGACCCGACCACGGGCATCTACACGCAGCACACCGTCCAAAATGGCACGAGCAACCGCTCCAAGGTGACGTGGTACGAGATCCAGGTCGCGTCGTCCGTGCCGACGCTCACCCAGCAGGGCGACATCAGCAGCACGACCGACTATGTGTTCAACGGTGCGATTTCGCCACGTGGAGATGGCAAGGGCGCCGTGATCTTCTACAACCGGGTAAATGGATCCACGGACCCCGTGATCGCGACCCAGGGCCGGATGGTCACGACAGCTTTGGGCCAGATGGATCCTGGCGAAATCGTGCTGGCGACGAGCACGGGAGGCGACGCCGACTTCACCTGCGGCTATCCGAACGGCACGACGACCGCGCCCTGCCGCTGGGGCGACTACGCCGGCGCATCCGCCGACCCCCTGTACGCCAACGTGGTCTGGGGCTCGAACCAGGCCCTGAGCGCGAGCCTCCCTGGTGGAAACCCAAACTGGGTGACCCAGAACTTCGCCATTGCCGGCCCGACCTTTCGAACGCCGGCCGCCCAATCGACGCCTCGACCGACCCCGACCAGGGGTCCTGTCAACCCCGGTCCAACTCCGACGCCGGGCATTCGCTAGGCAAGGGACAAGAGAAACCGCCTCCAGCCGTTAGTCCGGGGAGTGCTCAGGTCAAGTACTAGGGTGAGGCGCAGCCTCGCCCAGGCGCTCGCCGCCGCTCTGCTGGCAGCGGCGCTCCCAGCCCTACACACTCAGGAGGCCAGCGCGGCCGTCGCCCTGGGCGGGACATTCCACGCCCTCACCCCCAGCCGGATCCTCGACACGCGTTCGGGGAGCCCGCTGGGCCCCGGCGCCACGCTGAACGTCCCAGTCGCCGGTCAGGGCGGGGTGCCTGCCGCCTCGGTCAGCGCGGTGGTGCTGAACGTGACGGTCACCGACACCACGGCGCCGAGCTTCCTGACGGTGTTTCCAGCCGGCGTGGTGCTGCCGGCTGCATCTAACCTCAACTGGGTCGCCGGCCAGACGGTCGCCAAGCTGGTCACAGTGGGCCTGGTGGGCGGTGCCGCGAGCGCCTACAACGCACGAGGCTCCGCTGACATCGTTTTCGATGTGGCCGGCTACTACTCCACTCCGGACGTTTCATTGGGCCCCGATGGCCTCTTCAATCCTCTGGTGCCGTCCCGACTGCTGGATTCGAGAAGCAGCTCCGGGCCACTCGCCGCCGGCCAGACGGTTGACCTACAGGTGACTGGAAGCGGCGGTGTACCGTCAAGCGGGGTCGGCGCTGTCGTTCTGAACGTCACGGCGACCAGCCCCACCTCGGCGGGCTTTCTAACGGTGTTTCCCACAGGCGTCGCGAGACCTAACGCATCGAACTTGAATTTCAAAGCCGGCGAGACGATCCCGAACCGAGTCATGGTCGGCGTCGGAACCGGCGGCAAGGTGAGCATCTTCAACCCCGCGGGCGCCACGCAGGTCATCGCTGACGTGAACGGCTGGTTCACCGACTCCACGCCGGGCGGCACAGGTAGCTGGTTCACCCCCCTGACGCCTGCGCGCATCCTCGACAGCAGGTTCGGCACCGGCGGCTTCGTGACGCCATGGGGGCCGAGCTCAGGGCGCATCGTTGGCGTTGCGGGCTCCGGTGGCGTGCCGGCGATGACCGACCCCAACCCCCCCACCGCGATCGTGGCCAACCTGACTGTTACCGACACCACAACCGCCGGCGCGTTGACCGCATGGCCCGAGAGCGCTGCACGGCCCCTGACCTCGGATGTCAACTGGGTACAGGGCGGCACCGTGCCCAACCCCACGATCGTCCAGGTGGGCCCGAGCGGCCAGGTCGATCTTTACAATGCCGCGGGCTGTACGGATGTGATCCTGGACGTGGTCGGCTGGTTCACAGGACCGGCTGTGGCGATTACAGCTGCCGCGCCTCCGGTCGACAACCCGTGCCCCGCGCCGCCATGGCTCGCGCGCTTCAACTACTGGCGCTCCACCGCGGGCCTGCCCAAGGTGTCAGAGAACGCAAGCTGGAGCAGCGGCGACTACCTGCATTCGAGGTGGATGGTCAAGAACAACCTGGCCGCCCACGACGAGACCCCGGGCACTCCCTACTACACCGCCGCGGGCGACCTCGCCGGCAACGACGGCAACATCGCGGTCACCACTGACGCCGGCGCCCCCGACACCTACGCGATCGACTGGTGGATGGCAGCCCCGTTTCACGCCATGGCGATGATGGATCCCCGCCTAACGGCAACCGGCTTCGGATCCTATCGTGAGAACAAGGCGTCAGGTTGGGACGCCGGGTTCACCCTGGACACGAGCCGCGGGAATCCGTTCTCAGGCGGGAAGTACCCTGTTTTCTGGCCGGGCAACGGCAAGACGGTGCCTCTGCGCACCTACAGCGGCAACGAGTTCCCCGACCCACTTCCGCAGTGCGGCTACAGCGGCACGGTCGGGTTGCCGGTGTTCGTCGAGGTCGGCGGCAATGTCGCGACGAGCGCCGCAGCGGGCTCCACGTTCACCGGGAACGGAACCCCGCTCTCGCACTGCGTCCTCGACTCGAGCAACGCAGCGGTCGGAAGCTACCTGAAGTGGCGGGGCGGCGTGATCATCGTCCCGAAGGGGCCGCTGACGCCAGGCGTCACGTACGTAGTGACAGTGACCGTCAACAGCGTGCTGCGCACGTGGAGCTTCTCGGTCTCGTAAGCCGGTTCGACTTGCTCGGCGCCTGACAGGCAAAAAGAAAGGGGCGCCTCGCGGCGCCCCTTTGTAAAGGAAGTTCGCTCTTACTTACTGCAGGTATCCGGTGACGTCGATCAGGATGTGTGTCGCGTGTCCTGCGACCTTGACCTGAACCTTGCCTGCATTCCCTCCGGTGCCCAGCCCCACGATGAAGCTGTTGGCGATGGCGGTCTGGCCGGTGATGAAGTTGACGGTGGAGGTCCCGACTGTGACGCCACCTGGCGCAATCGATAGGAACCCAGTCCCGGTGTACTGAGTTGCGGTCAGGTTGCCGATGATGGCCACGGCGTCGGCCGGTATTTTCGAGGCGCCACTTCCAGCTCCGGCGACCACAACCACAGTCGTCGAGCCTGCTGCTTTCTTGGCGCCTGAGCGCGAGTCGTACAAGCGGAAGGGTGCGTACGGAGCGCCCGTCCCGTCTGCGGTGTCAACGCGAACGGCGTTGACTCGCCTCCACTTGGCCTTTCCACTTCCGGTGGTGCCGCTTATCCAGAGCGCGCCGTCGTCTGCTCGCACACTCTCGAAGTAACTGTGACCACCGCCACCGGTGTATGTCACCGGCGTGTAGGACGGTGCACCAACTCCAGCGGATATGTTGGCCAACTGCACGATGCGGCCGCTGCCGCCCAGCTTGATGTCGGGCCCTCCGCCGAGGTTGCCGCCGCCTATTCCGGCGTATGTGGAGGAGCCGGCGATCCATTGAATCGCTTGCGAGTTGCCGCTGTAGGCGAACAGTGCCGTTGACGTGGAGCTCCCGGACCTGATGGCCGTCCCAAACTGGCTGTAAGCGGCAACGCCGACTGAGCCCGTCTGCGACGTGTACGCGTAGATCGCCCTGCGACTCTGAGCTGTGGTCGCGGCGTGCAGGCCATCGCCTCCTGCACTGGACGCGAGCACGCCAACCCCAGCCCCGGTAAATGCCCCGTATGAGAACGTCTGGCCTCTGACGCCGATCGAACTGCTGGAGCTCGAGTATGTGTACCCGAAAACGCCTGTGCCAAAGGTCCCTCCGCCGTAACCCACTACGCCGCGGCCATTGTTGAAGTTACCTCCCCAGATAGCAGTCTGGCCACCGACAGAACTGCCGCCGGCATTGGAGTACAAAGCGCGGCCTGGATTCGCCGCGCCAATCAGACTGATGCCCGTCACGTTATTCAAGTCTTGATCTCGAATTGTCCCGACGAGCAATGCGTCGCCGTTCGCCGCCGCTGCAGGCACCGCCCTCAGGGCAGCCGAGCCGGCCGCGCCAACGAGGGTAGCCCCAGCCAACTTAAGAAGCTGGCGCCTGGTTGACCGCTGCTGTTTGGTGGGCGCCTCGACATCAGGCGCGGCTTGGCGAGATTCCAGAATATCCAAGCGCTGCTGCTGATCCGCAATAAGGGCCTTGAGCTCGCTGAGCTCCGCCCCGCTGATTGCTTCTTCTTTGATGGCCAACGTCGCTCTCCTTCTCTGACTCGTGTCTGGCAACCTAGCTGTTCCACAGCCCGGGCAACAGGGCCCGCATCTGTGCGCGAACCTTGGCCGCGTGAGCCTGCGACGCTGGCGTCAGCGGTGACGTTGCTTGCTTGCCCATCTTGGGCAGCGCCACCACCGGACCAACCACCTTCCGGTTTTGCAAGAACTGCGCTTCTGCCTTTCCCTTCGGATTTTTAGGCATCGATACCCTCCATGAACTTGACCGCGGGGGATTCGGGATAGTCTTCCGTCGCTGGGAATATAGCAGCCGACAGAACCAATGTCACTCCCGGTCTTTATCGACGACCTACCGCAGCCGAAAGCCGCCTCTCAATAGCCTGGAGTGCAACCTTTGACCTCCGACCTGCAGCCTCTCTATCCACTGGCCTGAAAGCAGCAATGGGATGGCATCGAATGGCGGCTCGATAGGCGGCAGCCGCCGCTTCGAGCGCCCCCTGCTTGGCGAGGGCGACGGCCAAAGTGGCGTGGGCTTCCGCGAGCGTCGGGTTGATGCGGGCCCCGATTCGGGCCTCGTCAACGGCTTCGGCGGACCTGCCCAGGCTGAGCAGGGCGCGGGCACGGAGCACATGCGGCTCGGCCCCGAACTGGCGCATCATCGCGGGCCGGCCGATGAGAGCGTCTAGAGCGTTCTGTGCCGCCTCCTCGGCCCTATCTGCGAGGCCGATCTCCAAGTAGGCACGGCCGAGGTCAAGGCTGACGCCGGCATCCTCGGGGTGTTCGTCGGCAGCCTGTTCGAGCAGGCTCAAGATGCGGCGAAGTCGCTTTCGACGGTGCGAGCGCACGCCTTCGTGGTGCACGACGACTCCACTCGGATCGGCTTTCACACGATTGCCTGAGGCATCGACCAGCGCCTCGCCGACAGTACCCGCAAACGCAATGTCCAGACGGTTCGGGAACAACCGCGCCCGAAGGACCTCGGCTCCGTCGGCTTCGCCCACACCACGGGTCACCTGTCTCAGCAGCCGAGGAGAGCTCCCTTCGGTGTTCAATATCCATCGGATCTCTGTTCGGCCCGCGGAGTCCAGCCATTCGTCGGCGTCGATGATCAACACCCAGTTGCCAGTGGCATGGCGAATCGCCTCATTCCGCGCCGCGGCAAAGTCGTTCGACCATGGAAACGAAATGACCTTGGCTCCGAGCCTCCGAGCGACGTCAGCTGTCTTGTCGATAGAGCCCGTGTCGACGACGATCACCTCGTCCGCGAGACCTCGCAGGCTCTTCAAACATCGGGGAAGGCTCCGCTCCTCGTTCTTGACGATGACGCAGGCACTCAGCCGGTTCGGCCGGGCCGCCAGGGCCTGCAGGCGGTCGGAGGCGACCGACGCGGCGTGCGCCCAGGTCCATTCGCTCCGAATCCGCGCACTCGCCGCCGCGCCTCGCTGGCGAGCCTCGCCGGCGTTCGATACGACATGACGCATCGCCGAAGCAAGATCGGCGGCGGCCACCTCGCCCCACCACGGCCGATCGATTGTTGGCGTCGTGCCAATCTGCGCCTGGGGCCAAAGAACTTCCATCGCATCGACCATGTAAGCAACCGAGTCATCGCAGAAGTCCAGGCACGCTCCGTGGCGTGGCACCACCACCGCGAGTCCACATGCCATCGCCTCGGCAATGGGTAGGCCGAAGCCTTCGCCTCGGTAGGGGTGGACCAGATACTGGCACGCAGTGAACAGCCCTGGCATATCCGACGCTGGAATCTCGTCATCGATATAGAGGATCTCAGGGATCGCCGGATCCGCCTGCAGCCGCCTGATCCGCTCCCCCATTCCCTGGCCGTGGTAGAAAGTCGACGACCCGACGTCCTTGATGACAAGGCACACGTCATCACTGGCCTGAAAGGCAGCGACATAGGCGTCAAGCAGGATGTCGACTCCTTTGCGTGCGATGGTTCCGCCGACAAACAGAAAGCGATGCTTCTTCTGCGTCGGCAGCTGTAAAGGTGCGACCTCTGGGTGAAACCGGTCGGGGTCGATGCCGTAGGGCACCACCGCCACCTTGCCGGCATCGACGCCGCTGCGCACGTAGCAGTCACGCACGTAGGTGGTGGGCACCCAGACCTCGTCGACCAGGCGGTTCATCGGTTCCACCCATGCGGCCGGCAGGCTCCCATACTCCCAGGGCTGGTACGTAATCCAGCGGCCCGTATCGGGCGGGATGAAGTCTGGCGGCCATTGATGGCGAACCGTGACCTCGGGCGGGCGTCCGTGCAGCCACGGCTGAGAATCTGCCGTCTCCGATTGCAGCAGGTCTACGACTCCAGATTTCCGCAATGCCGCACCGATCTCTCGATTCACCTCGGCGATACCGAACGCGATGCGGTGGGGCCCCTCCCACGTCACCGGCAGCGCGTCGCGCAGCCGGCGCTTCAAAGGGCGCGCGCCGCCCTCAGCCAGACGGGCCACGACCGCTGCGGCGACCGCCTTCAGGCTGTGATTCTCCAGGGCCGCACGCCGGCCCTCCTGGGCTTTGCGTTTGGCCAGCTCCCGGTCCTCGAAGACGCTCCTCATGACCCGACGGAGGTCCCTAACATCCGGCTCGGCCCATTTGTGGCCACGAACATCCGGGTTCTCCAGCACGCCGGCTTCCGGAATGTCGACCACCTCGCAATCGACGAGGTAGGAGTTGTCGTCGTTCATGAAATCGACATTGCCGCCCCACCGCGTGCCGATGGTAGGCAGCCCCATCGCCATGGCTTCGAGGTACGGCCGGCCGTAACCTTCGCCGCGTGACGCCAGCACGAAAGCGTTGGCTGCACGGTACAGCTGCGCGAGCTCATCGGTGGCCAACTCGCGATCGATCACCAGCACGCGTGGTCCTTCTCGAGGCTCGCGGCCGAGAACGCCACGGACGAATTCGTCAAGTTC
>DASXNH010000052.1:0-1925 GCA_036495195.1 Candidatus Dormiibacterota bacterium | reverse complement strand
ACGTTAGACGGACAGACTGTGGCCCACTATCGAGTCTTCCTGCGCGGCGAGAACTGTCTGACGGAGGTCGACGGGAAAGCAACCCAAGTTGGCTTCGGCATCGTCCCGGCGCCTGTTGAAAATGAGTTCGCGGCGGACGGCTCGGGATGATTGCTACGCGGCCTCCTGGTCGACGTCAATGGTGGGCTGAAGTTTCTTGAGGGCGGCGATGAGGACGGGCAGCGCCTCGAAGCCGCGGAAGCGGCGGAAGTGGCGCTCAGCATGGTGGATCCCGAGAGCGGTCCAGCGGCGCGCCATGTCGGCTCCTCGCCAGCGCTTCACGTTCCGCGTCACCTTGCGGATGGAGCTGATCAGGTTCTCGACGGAGTTCGTGGTCGCCAGCGAGCGGCGCAGGGTCGACGAGAGGCCGAGCTTGATCACCGTCAACGTCTCTTCGAGGCCCTCGCGGAGGCTGCCCGCGGCGGTCGCCTCCCCGTTCCGCTCGAGCCACGATGCGAGGGCGCGCAGGCGTCGACGAGCGACGTCGGCGCTGGCGCTGGCGTACGCGTCGCGCATCACGCGCGTGACGTGCATGTGCCGGTGATCCGGAAGTTGGTCGCGGACATTTCGCAGCTTGTGGACCTGGCAGCGCTGGACGACGGCGAGGTCGCCCCAAACGTCGCGCAGCGCCTTGCGGATCCCCTTGCCACCGTCGATCACGCACAGGACCGGGTCGTCGACCCTGAGGCCGCGCTCGATGATATTCTGGAGCAGGTCGGTGCAGACGCGCGCGTTCTCCGTCGAGCCGACCCAGAGGCCGAGGGGGACCTTCACGCCCTTCGGGGTCACGCCGAGTGCGACGACGACCGTGTGTTCGCCGACGTTCAGCCCGTCGAGCATCAGCACCGCGAGGCGCACGTCGTCGAGCCTCCGCGCTAGCTGGTCCCGCAGGCCGCGAGAGGTGCGCGCGACGAGGTGGCGGCTGACGGCGCTGCGGCTGGTCCCGCGGCTCCTCACGCCCGCCGGTGGCGCCTCCAGGCTCGTGTCGTACCCGCGCGTCGAGACGCCGACGAGGATCTGGTTCATCACGCGCTCGGGCAGCGGGTCCGTCCCGCGAAGATGCGCCAGCGTCGGCAGCACCTCCTCCCGCCCGCTGCGGCTCCGCACCCGCGGTCGCCTGATCGTCACGCGGCGTCCACCGAGCGGCAGCTCCGTCGGGACGCTGCCCCAGTGGTGGTGCGTGCGCTCGGCGCTGTGCACGCCCTTCGGCCCGGCGATCCTGGCGGCGTCGTCGCGCAGCAGCTCCTCCAGCGCGCTCAGCCCGACGGCGTGGACCCACGCCATCAGCTCGGTCCTCGTTGCTGCGATCCCGGCGACCATCGGGAACAGTAACTGGCGCAGCTGCCCTGCGTCCCAATACGGGTCGCGCCCGGAACGACGTAGGCCGAGACGTGCCGAAAGGCATAGTAAGCGGCCGTCGCCGTCAGCGTCTTCGCCGACCGATCGACGATCAGCAGCGCGTCCTGGGGCCAGCCGTCCAGGCTCTTGCCGACCGTGTCGAGCACCATGTTCCAGGCGTTGTACGAGTTCACGCCGGCGGCGACCCAGTCGCGAATGAGCTGCCAGCTCTCCTCACCATAGGCGTGGTCATTGGGCGGCTTGTTCGGGTTGTACTGGCTCATCTTCCAGTACGGCGTATCGAAGTTGTAGTTGCCGCACTCGTGCTCGGTCTGCATCACGGCACCCTTGGGCGCCAGCGTCGCCGCCATCTGAGACGAAAAGCCGCGCGCCGATGAAGGACGCACGTGAGGCGCAGCGCCGGGCAAGGTCCCGGTCTCTGTTGAAAATGGGTGAGTAGCGGCGGCTCCCTGGCCGGCCTGAAGATGGGCTCTGCCAGGAACTCACCGTCCGAAAGGACAAGGAGCCGCCGATGAGGAAGAGAGCAG
>DASXNH010000051.1:0-3584 GCA_036495195.1 Candidatus Dormiibacterota bacterium | reverse complement strand
AAAACCAGAGGTTGTCGCGATCACTGACTGCCTCTCGGGCCGCTTCCAGCGCCTCCTCATAATGGCCCCGGCCGTTGCACAACACCGCCTTCGCCCAGAGAGCCACCGTGATGGCCATGCCCTCACCTCGTGCCCATGAGTCTTTGGTCGTGGCGTCGATAAGTTTCCGGGCCTCAGGTTCGTCTCCGCGGAATGCCGCAACAGTCAACGCGGCATTGGGAAGACGCGTGTTGTCCGATGCGTCGGTGACGATCTGCACTTGGTCGACGAGAAATGCCGCGTCCGCCATCTCGCCAGCAAGAAGACATACTCCTACCCGCATGCTCAGAGTCATCGGGAGAATGGACAGCGCACCGACATCCTTGGCCAGTTGCTCCAGCTGCGCGGTGAGCGCGTCCCAACCCTCGTAATCCCAGATGAACCCGACGGCGCCGCATGCCAGCCACAACCATCGCAGCCGGTCCTCGCCGCCCATGTCATCACTCATAAATTTCCGAACGGCCTTCTTCAAGACTGCTGTTCCGGACTTATATCCATCGGTGATCAACAGAGTGAGGCCGTCGAGCAACAGATCCTGTGCCCGGACCGGGTGCACCGAACCCAAGGCTGCGCGCGCTGCCATTGCCACGACGTGCAGGTCGGCCTCAGTGGCCAGACTGCCCGAAAAGATGGCCGCGTTCAGCGCGTCCAGGTACGTCTCGAGGGCCAGGTCTGCGTCAACCTGCTCCAAGCGAGAAGCGGCTTTCAGCAAGAGTGGGGAGACCTCATTGCCACGGTTCCGCGCAAAGGCAATCTGACCCATCAGCGCGTCGAGTTGTGCCTGTTCCAAGGCATTCAAAGGACCGCGTTCAGCGACAGCCGCCAATGCGGCCGCTGAGTCGAGCGCTCCCGCTTGAAGTTTTGCCTCAGCTGCTCGGAGGGCTCGCACAGCCCGGCGCTCGGGATCGCTCGTAAGCCCGACCGACCGCTCCAAGAAAGCGCCTGCGGCGGCAAAACCCCCACGCGACTGAGCACGTTCCGCTGACGCTTCCAGCTCGTCGGCCACACCCTTGTTCGGACGGATGGTTGCCTGGGCAAAGTGCCATACCCTGCGATCGGGGTCAAAATTCGGATCCGTCGCTTGCCCCAAGGCGCGGTGCACCTCTCTCCGGTCTTTCGGGCTTGCGGTGTTGTAGACCGCGGACCTCACCAGTGGGTGGTGAAACACCACCCTTTCGCCGAATTCGATGAGTCCCTCCTTTTCGACAGCGTCCGCCGCCTCCTCGTCAATCCCGAGTTCGTCAGCAGCGCGCCAGATGATCTCTGGGTTGCCGGTCGGGTCCGCTGCCACGATGAGGAGCAGCCGCCGTGACTCCACCGGCAATCTCGCGAGTCGGCGTCGATAGCTCTCCTCGATCTGGTCGGCCAAAGTGACGGCAACCGGGAGGCCGAATCCTCCCGCGAGCTGTGCTGGTGAGAGCCCCTTTGGAAGCTCAAGGATCGCAAGCGGGTTGCCGTGTGTTTCTGCGATCACGCGATCTACTACACGATCATCGAGCCGATCTGGAAGAACCGTTGCCAGCAGTGCCCTTGCGTCCAGGTCCCCCAAGACACCAACGGCGAGCTGCGGCAGTCCGCGGATCTCGTCTGTAAGCCTTCGAGCTGCGAAGAGGAAGGCAACAGCATCCTTGGAGGCATGCCGTGCGGCGAATCCGATCACCTGAGCCGACGAGGAATCGAGCCATTGCGCGTCGTCGACGACGCACAGAACCGGGCGCTCAGCGCTCAGCGCGGACAGCACATTTAGCAGGGCCAGACCGACGAGCATTGGGTCAGGTGCTACTCCGGCCTGGCGCCCCAAGACGGTTTCAAGCGCCTTACGCTGAGGACCGGGAAGCCGTCCTAGAGCGCTCGGGTCTGGACGAAAGAACTCCTGCAGGCTCGCATAGGCAAGCTCCATCTCCGCTTCGGTTCCCGCGGTACGAAGCACCCTGAAGTCACTCGCGGAGTCGACGGCATAGTTGAGAAGCTCGGTCTTTCCGATACCAGGCTCGCCGTGCAGGCAGATTGCGCTCGCGTCCCCTTCACGAGTCGCTGCAAGCAACGCGTCCAGTACTTGGCATTCGTTTTCCCGGCCATATAGCAGCCCCGACAATTGACGACGTGGGTCGAGGGTCATTGCACGCTGGGCTTAACCGGTAGAGGTGGCTGTCCGACCCTCAAGTGAATCAGCCTACGGGTTCTCCCCTCGAGGCGGGTTCTAACGCCGGCATGTCGTCTTTCGCCCGAGCATTCGTCGAGGCCAAGGGTTCAACCACGAGGCTCAGATCCCGAGATCGGCGGGACGGACCTCTGGACTAGGGGTTTCCCGGATGCGACTCCGGGCGGATCGATTCAACATCGGACCTATCCCCACCAGGAGGCGTCGCCCGTGTCAAAGCTCCAAATCATCATCGGAAGTACCCGACCCGGTCGGGCTGCCGACTTGGTCGCTCCCTGGGTCATCGACCGAGCTAAGAACCAAGGACAGTTCGAAGTCGAGGTTCTTGACCTTCGCGACTGGCCGCTCCCGATGTTCGGTGAGACGTTTCAGACGGTAGGTGACTTCAACGATCCCACGTACTCGTCGCCTCTCGTCCGATCGTGGAACAAGAAGATCGCGGAAGCTGACGCCTATCTCGTCATCACCCCTGAGTACAACCATTCCGTACCGGCGGTACTGAAGAATGCGATCGACAGCGTCTTTGTCTCCTTCGCGTTTCGGAACAAGCCGATGTCCGTCGTCGGGTACAGCGGCGGGATCGCGGGGGGTGTGCGTGCAATCGAACATCTCGCGCACATAGCCGTTGAAGCCGAAATGGTGCCACTGCGCACCGTGACGATCTTTCCTCAAGTGTTTGAGGCGTTCGACGAAGATCAACGCCCGAAGAACCCAATAGCAGAACTCAGCCTGCTTATAGGGCTCGATGATCTCAAGTGGTGGTCGGATGTACTGGCGGCGGGTCGCGCCAAGAGTCAGCTTCCGCCGGCGGCCTTCCGGATGCAAGCTGCGGCGGCTGCACTCAACGAGATCGAAGACGAGGCGGTGTAGGCACCTCGACAAAGGAATCGGCGTCGACCGGTGCTGTGCCGCGAAGGAGAGTGAGATGGGATCTGCAGCTGGAAGCTTGAGCGAGACGAACGTGACGGTGCCGGTCACTTCGACCGAAGCCGGACCAGACCCGAGACGTTGGTTGATCCTGTCCGTCGTCGTCGTCGCCACCCTCATGGTGGTGCTCGATGCCTCCATCGTGACCATTGCGCTTCCGTCGGCGCAGCGATCTCTCCATATCTCGGTGGCCAACCGACAGTGGGTTATAACGGCCTATACGCTCGGCTTCGGCGGATTGCTGTTGCTCGGTGGTCGTATCGCCGACTACGGCGGTCGACGCCGGATGTTCGTCGTGGGACTGATCGGCTTCGGAGCCGCTTCGGCGCTCGGCGGCGCGGCCGTCAATCAATGGATGCTGTTCGGTTCGAGAGCGCTGCAGGGCGCTTTTGCCGCGCTCATGGCTCCGGCGGCCCTGTCGATCTTGACCATCACCTTTTCACACGACGCCAAGGAA
>DASXNH010000050.1:0-21410 GCA_036495195.1 Candidatus Dormiibacterota bacterium | reverse complement strand
GGCCCGCGCCTTGCGAGGGATGGGCGAACCCTCGGGCAGCGCCGGGATGCGGACGCAGGCGCCGGTGCGGTCGTACTCCCAACCGTGGTAGGCACACCGAAGCACGCCGTTGTCGATCGTGCCCAGGGCGAGGCTGGTGCCGCGATGAATGCAGAGGTCCTTGAGGACGACCACGCCTTCGCGGTCGCGAAAGACCACAACGTCCTCATCCAGCAATCTGAACTTCTTGGGTTGCTCGCCGACTTCGGCGGCGGATCCGATCGGGTGCCAGTAGTTGGCGAGGCTTCGGCCCTTGATTGCGGGAACGCTCCCGGCTTCTCGAGGTGCGTTCGGCGCTGCCACTCCGGCACCGTGAGTCACTGGGCGATCAGCCCGTACAGCTCGGGCCTGCGGTCCCTGAGCACGAACAGCCGCCGCCTCGCCGCCTTGATGGCATCGAGATCGATCGTCGCTTCGATCGTGGCAGGGATGTCTTGAGGCGCGGCCGCGAGCACCTCGCCTCGGATACCCACGATGCAGCTCAGGCCGTAGTAGTGCGCAGTGCGGGCGCCGACGTTCTCGTCGCCCGATTTGTTACAGCCGATCACCGCAAAGGCGTTCTCCGCGGCATGCGTGCGAAGGCCCGCCACAAACAGGTCGCCGACAAAGCCCGTCGATGCGACCGGGACGAATACGATTTGCGCGCCCTGTAGCGCCAGGATCTTGTAGCCCTCCGGGAACCACCTGTCGTAGCAAATGAGGATCCCGATGCGACCCTTCTCGGTATCAAAAACTGGGTAGCCAGGACCCACGCCGAAGTAGAATTTCTCGTCGTTCTCCAGACCCTCGCCCCAATTAAAGTCGGAGATGTAGTTCTTGCGGTAAGTGAGAACCTTGCGGCCGTCGGGCAGCACGCCGGGGATGATCTCACCGTCGGGTCCGATCACCACGGCCGAGTTGTAGTACTGGCCCTCGAGCTGGCCGCGCTCAAATAAAGGAAGGATGACGTGACAGCCAAGCTCTTTTGCCTTTGCCCCCACGATCTTGGTCGTTGGGCCGGGGACTGTTTCCGCTAAATCGAAATATGCCTGGTTCTTTAGACCGATGGCAAAGAAGGGCGTGGTCGCAAGCTCCGGAAAGAGCACGAAATCGGGGTGGCTGTCCCGCACCGAGTCGAGCACGTCGAGCACCACCTGAACATTGGCGTCCTTGTCCTCACCGATAGGGCCGAGCTGCGCTACTACGATCTTGGCTTCGTTCGTCATCGAGCCCTCTCCCACCTTTCGTCTTTCATCGGACCGACACCGGAACGCGAGCGGACTTCCCTGGGACGCCGGTGCCGACGGTCCTGGGCAGGTACTCCGAATGGCCGACGGGCGCCACGATCTCGTTGTCCTTCATGACGACTCGGCCGCGGACGATGGTCATCACCGGCCAGCCGGTGAACTCCACTCCGGCGTACAGGTTGTACGTGGCAGCCGAGTGGTGGTTTTCGACTGAAACTTTGTGCTTCTTATGCGGGTCGACGATAACCACATCACCGTCGGAGCCAGGCCATAGACAACCTTTTCGCGGATAGAGCCCAAACGCCTTGGCGACGTTGGTCGAACAGACTTCGACGAGCTTCGACATGCTGATGCGGCCGGCGGCGACACCCGCGGTCAGCATCACTCCCAGGATCTCGCCGGTCCCCGGGAAACCGGGAACGGCCGACCACAGGCCGTCCTTCATCTTGTTCTCGTAAGGCATCAGCGTCGAGTGGTCAGACCCGATCGTGGAAATGACGCCGCTGGCGATTCCCTCCCACAACATGTCCTGGTGCCACTTTGAGCGGATCGGCGGATTGACCTTCCCCATCCATTCGTGCGGGGCATCCTCTCCGGTGAAGATCAGGAAGTGTGGGCAGGTTTCCGCCGTGACCTTGATGCCGCGCGCCTTCGCTTGGCGGATCAGCTCGACGCCGTTGCCAATGCTCATGTGGACCACATACAGGGGCGCCTTCGTGAGTTCGGCGTAGTAAAGCGCCCGGCGCAGGTTCTCCTCTTCAGCGAAGGCCGGTCGAGCCTCGGCGTAGGCTGCAAGGTCGTTGCGCCCAGTGGCCATCAGCTTTGCCTTGTGCGCGTAGACGATGTCCATGTTCTCGGTGTGGATCATGGTCACCGCGGGCGGCCCGATCTCGGCGACCTGCTCCAGGGTCCGCAGGATCTGGGCATCATCGACGGCTCGCACGCCGAAGACCTCAGCCTCCGGTCCGCGATAGGCCATCATGACTTTGTGCGAGGTCACGCCATACTCGGTGGCATAGCTCGGAAGCTCTTCGATCTGCTCGCTGTTGAAAAGGATCGTCGAGAAGGCGAAGTCGACCGAAGATCGCTTCTTTCCCGTCTCGATATAGGACGGGAGATAGTTGTGGAATGACTCTTCCACATTGGTGCGGCTGAAGACCATCGGGATCACCGTGGTGATTCCGCCGGCAGCGGCGGCGCGCGTCTCGGATTCGATCAGCTGCTCGTACTTGTAGTAGGCGTCCTGGAAATGCAGATGGGGGTCGATCAGCCCCGGCAGGATGTAATTGCCCTTGGCGTCGATGTCCTCCTCGGCGTCCGGAAGAGTGTCGTCTCGCCCAATGGCCACGATCTTGCCACCCTGAATCGCGACCCCTCCCTGGGTCTCGCCCTCGGGCGTGACCAGGATGCCGTTGCGAACCCGTAGGTCGGACTTACGCGTAGCTGTCATCTGCTCACAAGCCTCCTTGTCTTAAATGGACTGATGGGTTTTTGCCGGGTTGCTGTACGTTCTGGCGGCTGTTTCCAGGATCTCGTGCTGCATCTGCAGCAGCAGTCGACCATGGCCCGGAATGGACTCCCTGACCCCCGCCAGACCGAGGCCGGCCCACAGGCCGGCTGCGTTGCTGGAGACCACCGGTAAGCCGGTGTCGCACTCAAGGGCTTCGAGAATGGCAAAGGTCCGCCATCCGCCTGAAGCTATGAAGATGGCCTCGGCTCCGGCGGCCTTGGCGAGGGCTTGCCTCGCCGTCTTGTAGGAGATGTGTGCGGGTAGGCGGTTGATGTCCAGGTTGCTGATCAGCCCGAGGCCTTCGCTGGCCAGGACCTCAAAGCCAGACTTGGCCAGGAAATCCTCGAGTCGCATTCTGAGCTCAGGGGTGTACGGAGAGGCGAGGGCAAGGCGGCGTACCCCCAGCTGCTTGAGGGCGAGGACGCTCGCCATGGCCATCGACATCGACGGCACCCCGGACTCCTTGTGGAGCATGTCTTCGATGCTGCCGCTCACACCATTTCGAGACACCAGCACAAAGGGCGTCCCAACCTGGATCAGGGAGTCGATGGCCGCGGTCGACAGCTCCCGGGCGGCGCGCGTGAGCTCGCCAGCCGCCGACTTGATGGAATCGACGGCGACGGTCTCGAGCCGAACACGACTGCAGACGAAAAGTACCCCTTCGGGCCGGACCGATTCCCACTCAACCTGGGTCGTGGTGCCGGAGGACGGCACGATGTAGCCCACGCGGGCTCGCCACCCATCCATAACTGAATGTGATATCATGTTTACTCCAACGCGTCAAGCGCCTGGATCGAGTTTCGCCTTCCCGGTGCGATCAATCTGGCCACCTCCTGGCGCCTTAATGACGATATGCCTAGGTGGTGGCTGTCTCGGATTGAGGCTTGAACCAGATCAGGTCTGGCTTCTGTGCGTCTGGCTCCCCCATCACGAGCATGCCGATCCTCGGTTCGCTGTTGGACGCCCACCGGCCCAAGCTGATCGGCCCTTTGTCCAGCTGCACGATCAGCAACACGTAGGGCGCCTGGTCACGCAGGGCCGTCGGCGGTACCTGGATCGAGCAATACGAATAGACGGTTCCGGCGCCCGTGAGCAGGATCGGAGACAGCTCTGCCGCCCCGCATTTTCGACAGGCCAAACTGCTGTCGAGCGAAAACACACCGCAGCTCGCACAGGCTTTGGCCTGCAAGCCTGTTGTCACCGTGCAGCCAGGACATGGATGTTCACGAGCGCCTGGGTTCCACCCGCATTGTGGGTCATGCCGAGCTGCGCCCCCTCCACCTGATTCGGATGCTCTCCGCGCAGCTGCCGGACGACCTCGAAGATCTGGCCGCATCCGGTCGCGCCGACAGGGTGGCCCTTCGACAGCAAGCCGCCGCTTGGATTGACCACGACCCTGCCCCCGAAATCCGTCCACGCCTCATCCATCGCGATTCCGCCCTGCCCCTTCGGGATCAGCCCGAGATCTTCACTGTCGACGAGCTCGGCCATGCTAAAGCAATCGTGGAGCTCGACGAGGTCCAGGTCCGACGCCTCGATGCCCGCCGCCGCGTAGGCGCGCCGCGCTGCCTCCTCGGTGGCTGGAAAGTGGGTCAGGCTGTCATAGTCCGTGATCCGCGAGCGTCCGGTCACCTGGACCGAGGCGAGCACGTCAACCGCCCGATCGCCGACCGACGACGCGGGTCCAAGCAGCACCGCCGCCGCTCCATCGGTTGCCGGGCAGCAGTCGTACAGCCGCAATGGATCTGAGATGAGTCGCGAGTCGAGGGCCTCTTCCAGCGTGATCGCCTTGCGAAACTGGGAATAGGTGTTCTTGACACCATGGCGTCGGTTCTTGACGGTCGCGAGAGAGATCTGCTCCCGCCGCGTCCCGAACTCATGCATGTGCCGTCGCATGCTCAGCGCCCAGAACGCGGCGAAGGTCAGACCAACATCGCCTTCGTGGGCGAGATCCGTCGCAGACATCAATGCGCCCGTGACACGGTCCGCATCCAGGCCCGTCATCTTTTCCACGCCAACAACGAGCACCTTGCGCGCGACGCCAGCGGCGACCAGTTCGACGCCGAGGTGGACGCCGATGGCGGATGACGAACAGGCGCCCTCCGTGGCAATGGCTTCAGCGTTGGTAAGCCCGAGCTGGTTTGCAATGATCGGACCGAGCAGCTGCTGGCCTAGGAGGATACTTCCCAGGAAGTTGCCTACGAAAAGGTGCGAGACTTCTGAGCGGTCGACGCCGGCGTCTGTCATCGCCCGCCTACCCGCTTCAACCGCCAGATCGACCAACGACCGGTCCGGATGTTTGCCGAAAAAGGTAGATCCGACTCCGAGAATCGAGGCCCTGGGTGTAGCCGCTGTCACGGAACCTGACTTTCTGGGAGGATTGCGTTGATTTTCATGAGAGAATATGATATCACCTTCATGTTGATGGATGGCCTGCGGTTTCGCTCAAACAACCGGCGTAGGCATGGGTCTCTACCAACCTGCGGGACGGCGTCGGGATGTTAGCCGCGCCAAGCTGGATTCCCACGGATGAGCTGCCGACAACGGCAAAGGGCCAGCGCACCAGGCAGCGCATCCTCAAGGCCGCGGAGGTGCTCTTCAACAACCAGGGCTACAACTCCGTCGGCGTCAATGAAATCGTCGAAAAGGCCGGGGTCTCGATCGGAACCTTCTATCGATATTTCGAGCATCGCGAGCACCTGTTCGTGGTCCTGCTGGGCGAGGTCCTGTGGAGTATGTACCGCGCAAGTCGTGGCGTCTGGCAGGAGTCGGAAAGCTTCGAACGAAACTTCAAAGCGACCAGCTTGGCCTACCTCACGGCCTACTGGGAGAATCGGAAGCTTCTGAACGCTGCCGACGAGATCGTCGCGTCGTCAGATGCTGTACGGCGGATGTGGTGGGGGCTGAGACGCGATCTCTATGGGCACATGGCGCACCGGGTTGCCGAAGACCAGGCGCGTTCGAGCCTGAAGGCCCTCGACACACAATTGCTCACGCGCGCGCTCGGGGCGATGACCGATGAGTACGCGCGCCGTGCCTTCTCAGCTGAAGAGTACGGTCGCGCCTCGCGCTCAGACGTGGAGAGAGCCTCAGATGTGCTGGGAGAGATCTGGTTCCGCTCGATCTTCGGTTCTGGCACCGCTCCGACCAAGTAGTGGCCGGCCCGGCGGCCCGGCGGGGGCTTTCACTGAGTATCGGGATAAGCCCTCGGGAGTCGCTGGCCAAGTGGCGCGAGCTGGTGGTCGAGCTGGAGCGCCGCGACGTAGACAGCCTCTGGCTGATCGATTCGCAGATTGCGATGAAGGACGTGTACGTCGGTCTCACCGTGGCGGCGCTTGCCACCACCCGGATGCGTTTGGCGGCTGGGGTCACGAACTGCATCACGCGACACCCCACCGTGACCGCAAGCGCGACCGCCGCCCTTGCCGACCTTGCGCCGGGAAGGGTGAGCCTTGGACTGGGCGCGGGGGATTCCGCGTTGCATTCCATCGGTCACCCCCCGAGCACCGTGGCTGAGATGGCCGAGGCGCTGGGCTACTTTCGCTCAGTTCTCAGTGGTCGCGAAGGCACCTGGCAGGAGCGCTCGTATCCACCAGCCTGGTCGGGCGAGCCAATAGGCGTTTACCTTGCCGTGAGCCAGCGCCGGATGTGCAACCTGGCCGGCCGGTTGGCGGATGGCGCCATCATCATGGGCCCGGCCGACCCGGAGTTCCTGGAGACGCAGGTCGGCTGGATCCGAGCCGGTCTCGAGGAAGCCGGCCGTGATCGCGGCGAGATCGAGCTGCTCTATGTCGCCACCACCTCAGCGAACAGCGACCAACGCAAGGCCCTCGACGACGTGAGCTCGTGGGCGAGCGCACAGGCCCGCCTGCTGGCGGATTTCAAGTACGTGCCCGCCGGGCTCCAGCAGTACGGGGACGAGTTCGTGGCGGCCAAGGAATCGTATGACTACGCGCACCATCTCTCCACGCACGCCGAGCACCGCGGCGCCATCAGCGAAGAATTGACGCGAAGGCTCGCCGTGGTGGGGTCGGCGGAGGACTGCTCCCAACGGCTCGAGCAGTTGCGAGCCTGCGGAATCGACGGCTTCATCTTCCCGCTCATGGGCGGCGGCAGGCTGGAGCGCGTGAGGGTGCTGCAGGAGGAGATCCTGGCGTCGCCCATCGCCGGTCGCGACCAATGAGGACGCGGGAATTGCGGGAGACGTCCCCGTGTCGTTGAAAACCGGCGCCATTGGCTTTGAGATGCCAGCGGAGCTCCACGACCGAGCTGCTCTGCATCGGTTTCAACTGGAACAGGCGAACAGAGTGCTTGATATCGCGCGGCGATCGCCCTTCTACGCCCGGAAGCTCGCTCACCTGCCCACCCATTTGGATTCGCTGGATGAGTGGCGCTCGGTGCCCACCACCGACAAGCGCGAGATCGTCGCTGACATCACCGCACATCCGCCTTTCGGAAGCCGCGGTCAGCGCCCGCGTGGCGAGGGGTTGGCGCACGTCGTGACGACCAGCGGTACCTCTGGCATCGGCCAGGAGGCCTACCCGATCAGCGTTGAAGACGAGACCGCAATCTTCCAGATGGAGGCCCGCGGATTTCAATGGGCCGGGGTAAACAGCGAGTCCATCGTGCTGAACACGCTGCCGATGACGACCTCGGCCGCCGGCCAGTGGTACTACCACGGACTGAGGCTGCTGGGGGCGACCGTCCTGCAAGTCGGTCCAATGCCGACGGACCGAAAGGTCGCTCAGCTCATCCAGTTCGCTCCGGATGTCGTGGTCGGCACGCCGTCGTACCTGTTCCACCTCTCCATCAGGGCCCGAGAGCTGGGCCACAACCCGGATCAGCTTGGTGTCCGGGCGGTGGTCGTCGCGGGCGAGTCGTGGGATGTGCGCTGGATGGAGCGGCTCGGCGGGCTCTGGGGCGCGACGGTGTTCGAGCAGTACGGATCCACCCAGCGCGCGATGGCGTGGGCCTGCCCGAGAGGAGCCGCCCCCCACGGTGAACGAGGCGTGCTGCACGCCCTCGAGGACTATGGGCTGTACGAAGTCATCGATCCAGACAGCGGCCGGCCTCTCGCGGAGGGCGAGTCCGGCGAGCTGGTGATCACGCCTTTCTGTGCCGCCGCCTCGCCTCTGATTCGTTTCGCCACCGGCGACCGCGTACGGATCGCGCACCCGTGTCCTTGCGGTCGTCCCGGCCTTGGCTTTGTGTCGGGGCTCGCCAGTCGCTACGACAACATGATCAAGGTCAAAGGGCAGAACCTGTGGCCGGAAGCGCTGGATGAGGCCGTCTTCTCATCAGGGGTGGCGGAGTTCGAGGCCCAGGTGGAGCTCGATGAGAGGGGAAGGGAGATTTTGAAGATCACCGTCGAGGCGGAAAGCACAGAGGTCTGCGAGCCCGTGGTCAGAGCCGTCCGGGCAAAGACCGGGCTCACGCCTGATGTCATCATCGTCCCGCCTGGCGCCGTTACACGTGGGATCGCCGACAACTTCATCAAACGCACACGGCTACGGGATCGTCGAGGAGGTCGACCTACATGATCGTCACACACCTGGATGCTGACCGGCTCTTGGGTCTATCGCCCAGTCGCTTTGGCGGTTCGTCGCCAGGGCTCGAGGAGGAGTTCCAACTCGAGTTCCTCGTCAACGATCCGCGCGGCGTGATCTGTTTCGAAGCCTTCGAGGCAGGACGTGCCACTGAATGGTCTTTCTGGCATGACGAGTTTCACGTCTGCCTGTCGGGAAGGGCCAGCATCGAGTACACGCTCGCTCCCAATCACCGCCAGGTCCTGCACACCGAGATCGGGCCGAACGACGCGCTGCTCATCCTGGCCGGCACACGCGCGCGCTTCCACGTCCCGAAGGACGCGCCATATGTGCATGTGTCACTCTTCCAGCCCCGATACGAGTACGCCAAGTACTTGCGCGAGGACGACTTTTCGAAGCTCGAGCGGCAGGTCTCCGAATCGAGATCCGGCGGAACCACCGATGGAGGCTCCTGAGGTCACCACTTCCGCGCCATTGAGGCGTTGGAAAGGGTGATTCAGGCCTTCATGTTCATGTGCGCCCACTGCGCTCGCGGAGCGTGATGCGAACGCGTTGCCGGCGGTGCGCGAGCCGGCCGCGTATCAGCACCCCAGCCTGAATTGCGGCCTGGTCCGTTCGCCTACGCTGCGCCCGACTCGATCGACGAGGCACTCTACCTGCTGGCTCAACACGGGGACGAGGCCAAGGTGCTGGCCGGCGGACAGAGCCTGATTCCTCTGATGCGCCTGAGGCTGGCAAACCCTGGCCTTGTGGTCGACATCACCCGAGTGTCCGATCTGGACTACGTCCGGGTCGAGGCCGGCGCGCTGCGAATCGGGGCCCTCGTTCGGCACCGAAAGCTCGAGACCGTCACCCTGAGCCCAGAGTGGCGGATCCTGCCCATCGCGGCACGAAACGTGGCCCACCTGCCCATTCGATTTCGTGGCACCTTCGGCGGTTCGATCGCCCATGCCGACCCCGCGGCAGAGCTGCCCCTGGTCGCACAGACTCTGGGCGCCAAGATGCATCTGCGGAGCCGGAAAGCGCAGCGGGTGGTCGACTGCGGGGATTTCTTTCGGTCGTTTTTCACGACCAACCTTCGATCCGACGAAATCCTCACGGAGGTGGCGCTGCAGGCACCGCCAAGCGGCGTCCACAGCGCCTTTCTGGAGTTCAGCCGGCGTCCGGGCGACTTCGCCGTCGTCGCCACGGCGGCTCTTGTTCACGTGGACGCGGCGGGTGTGTGCGATTGGTGCCGGCTCGGTCTTGCCGGGGTGGCTGCGACACCGATCCGGCTGACGAGCCTCGAGGGCGAGCTCATCGGACAGCCTTTCAACCCCAGGAGGCTGGATTCGACGGTGGACGCCGCCATGGCGGACTTCAGGTCCCTGGGTGACGTTCACGCGGACACGCACTACCGCTCTCATCTGTCCGCGGTGCTGCTGAAACGGGCGCTGCATCAGATCGCGGGCACGCTCGTCGGCGAACACCGAAAGGAGATCTGATTGGTCGAGTCATCTGGCGAGGCGCTGATCAGCGTCCGCCTACGCGTCAACGGCTCCGATCACGAGATCCGTGTCAGGCCGCGGGAAAGCCTGGCGGAAGCACTTCGGGCGAAATTGAAGCTCACGGGCACGCATCTCAGCTGCCAGATAGGCGTTTGCGGCGCGTGCAGCGTGCTCCTCGATGGCGACCTGGTGCGAGGGTGCCTCATCCTCGCCGCCCAGGCGTCGGGTCGCGACGTGCAGACAGTTGAAGGCCTGTCTCAAGACGATGCCCTGTCCGAGGTGCAGAGCGCGATGCACGAGCAGCACGCTGTTCAGTGCGGGTTCTGCACTCCCGGATTCGTCGTCCTGCTGCACTGGCTGCGCGCGCATCGCGATGAGATGGATGCGCGGGAGCTCGGCGAAGCGCTCTCCTCGAACCTGTGCCGCTGCACGGGTTACGCTGGACTTGTTCGCGCGGCGGAGGCGCTGCTCGACCGCCGCGTCGACCTGGGCAGAACGGACGAGGGCGACCACCTTGAGCCCGCACGAGGCGGCATCGCATGAAGGTCCGGGTCGGCGAACCGATGCTTGGCCTCGAGGACGCTGCCTTCCTCAAGGGCAGGGGCACGTACCTGGATGACCTGCCCGACGACGGGGACCTGCACCTGGCCTTCGTCAGGAGCGCAGCCGCCCACGCGACCATTCGAGCGATCGACACCACCGCAGCCGACGTCATTCCCGGAGTCATCAAGAGCTTCACGTTTCAGAACCTGAATGCGCGGCCCATAACCTCGTACCACACAGAGCCCAGCTGGCAGCCCAGCGTGTTTCCCGCTCTGGCCGATGGCCGTGTGCGGTTCGTAGGCCAGCCCATAGCGGCCGTGCTGGCTGTCGACCCCTTCATCGCAGAGGATGCGGCGGACCACGTGCAGGTGGACTACGAGGCGCTTCCGTCCATCGTGGATATGAGCGCCGCGCTGTCGGACGGTGCGCAGCCGCTTCATCCGGGCTGGTCCGGCAACTGCTATGCGAAGCTGCGGGTACAGCACGGCAATCCTGCGTCGGCCCTCGAGCAGGCTCCCCGCCGGCTCCGCCTTCGGCTCCGTACCAACCGCCAGCTGGGGATGACGATGGAGCCGCGCGGCGTGAGGGCGGTCGGCCGAGACGGCACCCTCACCGTCCACACGTCCTCGCAGGTACCTCAGATGGTGCGGGCGGGACTGGCGCGGTGCCTCGGTCTCGACCCGGTGCGCTTGCGCGTTGCGACGCTGGACGTCGGCGGCGGCTACGGCGTAAAGCAGCAGCTGTTTCCTGAAGAGATCGTTGCCGCCGTAGCCGCGCTCGAGCTGGAGCGGCCGGTCAGATGGGTGGAGGACAGCCGCGAGCATCTTCTCGCCAGCGTGCACGCTCGGGAGCAGGAGCACGAGATCGAGGTCGGGTTTGACGACGAGGGCAAGGTCCAGGTGATCAAGGCGCGGATCTATACCGACGCGGGCGCCTATTCGATGTACCCATCATCGGCCGCCCTTGACGCCGAGATCGCTGCATCCTCACTCCCTGGTCCGTATGAGATCGCCAACCTCGAGATCGAAGCCTTCGCCGTCGCCACCAACAAGTGCCCGGTCGGACCCTACAGGGGAGTTGGACGGCCGATGGCCTGTCTCTCCATCGAAAGGGTGATGGACGCAATCGCCGACCAACTCGGCCTGGATCGGCTCGTGGTGCGGAGGCGCAACCTGATCCCGTCGACCGCGTTTCCCTACACCTCGCCGACTGGAGCCCTTTACGACAGCGGCCGTTATGCCGAGACCGTCGACCTACTTCGCGATGCGCACGCCGAATTCTTGGTGCGCCGTGACGCTCGCAGATCCCTGGGATCGTGCGTCGGTGTCGGGATCGCGGTGTCCATCGAGCAGGCCAGTTTCGTCACGGCGCACAGATTCGTCAGCCGCGGGGTGCCACTTCCGTTTCCTAAGGAGCAGGTGCGCGTTACCGTCGAGCGGACCGGCAACGTCGTCGCTCTGCTGCCAACCCATTCCCACGGACAGGGCCACCACTCGATGGTGGCCCAGGTGCTGAGCGACGAGCTCGGGATCGATGTCGAAGATGTCCAGGTCTTCTTCGGGGACACCGCTGTCACTCCGAACGGACTGGGAACCTTCAACAGCCGCAGCGTGGTCGTGTCAGCAGGCGGTGCACTGGTTGCCGCACGCCAGATCCGACAACAAGGGGCCTCCGTCGCTGCCGAATTCTTTGGCGTGCCCGTCGAGCGGGTGGCCTGGGAGCCAGGTGGCTATTCGATCACCGACTCGCCGGGCGATCGGGTGACGCTTGGGGGCCTGGCCGAGTGGCTCAGCGGACCCGAGTCAGCTTCTCGGTCTGGCGGACAGCTGTCCGCTCTTTGGGAATACGGCGATCCGGATGAGGTCGGAACGACGTCCAACGCCGCGCATCTGGCCATGGTCGAGGTCGATCCCGGAACGGGCGCCACACGCGTCCTCGACTACGTCGTGGTCGAGGACTGCGGCCGTGTCATCAATCCGCTGTCGGTTGACAGCCAGATTCAGGGAGGCGTGGCGCAAGGCATCGGCGGCGCTCTGCTCGAGGAACTCGTCTACGACGATTCGGGCCAGCTGCGAACGGCCACCCTTGCCGACTACTTGCTGCCGACCGCGACCGAGGTTCCGCCGGTAACGATTCTGCATCGCGAGACTCTGTCACCCTTCAGCGCAAACGGGAGCAAGGGTATGGCGGAGGGCGGGGCGATCGCGCCGGGAGCCGTCATCGTTTCAGCCATCGAGGACGCGCTCCGCCCCCAGGCCAGAATCTTCCTGACGGAGCTGCCGGTGACACCTCAGCGCCTGATCAACGCCCTGAACGCGGCACAACCTTGAGTCCAGCTGCGGATGCATGGGCGGCCCCGCCACGATCGCCCGAGGCAATCAATCGCATCTAGCCGGGAGAGGAGGCGTCCTGGCGAGCCCGGATCAGGCGCAGCAGCTCGGCGGGGTCGAGTGGCGTGCGTCCGACGATGACCCTGAATGGTGATAGGGCGTCCGCCACGGCGTTGACCACCGCCGCCGGAGTCGCCTGCGTGCCCGCCTCTCCGGCACCCTTGATACCGCCGATGGTTCTGGGAGACGGAGTCGAGAGATGCTCCACCCGCACGTCGCAAACCTCAGCGGAGGTCGGAAGTAGATAGTCCATGAAGCTCGATGTGAGCAGCTGGCCGTCGGCGCCGTAAATGAGGTTCTCGTAAATGGCCAGTCCGAGCCCCTGCGCCACCCCGCCGATGACCTGCCCATCCACGATGAGCGGGTTGATCGCGGTACCACAATCCTCCACGGCGATGATCTGCTTGACGTCGATCACCCCGGTCTCGATGTCGACTTCGACGACCACGGCGATCGTGCCGTTGCTGTAGGTCTCGGGCGGGTCATAGGTCCGGGTCGAGGTCAGGGCGGGCTCCATATCCTGCGGTCTCGAGGCGCCGCCGAAATACGCCAGCTCGGCGATGGCCGCGATCGTCTTGTAGACGGCCGGCGTTCCCTTCACCCAGATCTTGCCGTCGTCAAGCTCCAGGTCTTCGACGTCGGCCTCGAAGGCACGCCCGGCGATCTTGAGAAGCTTCTGGCGAACGTCGCGGGCGGCCAGGGTGATCGATCCGCCGCCGATCACCGCGCTGCGGCTGGCAAAGCTGCCCATGCCGTATACGGCGGTGGACGTGTCCCCCTGAACGACTTGCACCTTGTCGAGCGGCAGTCCGAATTGATCCGCCGTGAGCTGGGCCAGCGTGGTGAGCTGGCCCTGGCCGTGTGAGAACAAGCCTGTGCAAACGGTCACCGATCCGTCAGGCTCGATGGTCACGCTCGAGCTGTCGAAGAACTCCCGGTCGAAGCCGTTGGCCAGCGCCATCGCCGATCCCCAAGCGCATGGCTCGACGTAGGGGCAAAAGCCAACGCCCAGGTACCGGCCCTGCTGCCGCAGCTCTGCCTGCTGCTCCCGGAGGCGCTCATATCCGACCGCCGCGGCCGCCATCCGGAGCGACTCCTGGTAGCTGCCACCGTCATAGTCCATCCCGGTTGCCGACGTATATGGCTCTTTGTCGGGGATGATGTTCTTCAAGCGAAGCTCGATCGGATCCATGCCAAGGTCGCGGGCAGCGTCATCGATGAGTGACTCGAGTGCCAGCAGAGTCGAGCTGCGACCGACTCCCCGGTAAGGCCCGGCCGGGCATTTGTTGGTGAGCACCGAATCCACCCGGTAGGCGGCCGCTGGCACCCTGTAGAGACTGGGCAGCAGAGTGGCGGCGGTCATCGGATCGATCAACGAGGTGTACGGGTACAGCGAGTAGGCGCCCGCATCGCCGGTGTAGCTCGCGCGAAGAGCGAGAAAGCCACCGCCGGCATCAACCGCAAGTTCGATGTCGATGGTCAGCTCCTTGGCGTGGTTTCCGGCGACCATGTTTTCATACCGATCCTCGATCCATTTGACAGGCCTGTCGACCAGCCGAGAGGCAGCCGCCACGACCGCCTCTTCGGGGCTCAGCCCGCCCTTGGCGCCAAAGCCCCCGCCGACGTCGCCTGCAACCAACCTGACCTTGCTTTCACTGAGGCCCAGGTGCTTTGCAAATGCCGAACGGACGGTGAATGGCGATTGGGTGGACATCCAGACCGAAAGGGACTCCGCAGCAGAATCCCACCTGGTGACCACGCCGCGAGCCTCCAGCGGCGCGGCCGTGGCTCTCTGAGCCTGAAAGCGTTTTGAGTAAATGCGATGGGCACCGGCAAAGATCGATTCGACGTCACCGTTCTGGTATTCGATGTGGGCGACCACGTTGCTGCCGACGCCTTCGTCCAGAACCGGTGCCGCCGGCGACAGCGCTGCCTCGACCGAACTCACCGCGGACAACTGCTCCCATTCGACCTCGATGAGCTCGCAAGCATCTTCGGCCACGTAGCGGCTGCGCGCCACGACCACGGCAATCGGCTCGCCGACGAAGCGGGCCTTGTCCACCGGCAGGGCCGGCCGAGTCACGCTCTTGAGCTCCCGGTGCGCGCCCTCCGCGATGAAAGGGGTGACCAGGGTGTTCATCTCTTTGCCGGTGGCGACCAGGAGGACACCTTCGAGCGCGACCGCACGCTCGCAGTTGATGCTGGCGATACGAGCGTGTGGGTAAGGGCTGCGAAGGAATGCAGCGTGGGCCATCCGCGGCAAATCGATGTCGTCCACGAACGAGCCTCGCCCAGCCAACAGGCGAGGGTCCTCGATCCTTTGCACGCGCTCGCCGACATATCGATGCGTCGGAAACAGCATCTGGTTAAGACCGCATGGTGATGGCAGCCTGGCGAATTGCCTTGACGATCCCGACATAGCCGGTGCAGCGACAGAGATTGCCCGAAAGAGCCTGCCGTATCTCGGCCTCCGTCGGATCAGGGTTGTCGCGCAAGACCTCGAGTCCGGCGACCAGGAAGCCCGGCGTGCAGAAGCCGCACTGCAGCCCGTGGTGCTCCTGAAAGGCGACCTGGAGCGGATGCATGCTGCCGTCCCGGCCGGCGAGCGACTCGACCGTCTCGATCTCAGCACCGTCGGCCTGCACAGCGAAGACCAGGCAGGACCGGACCACCGAGCCATTCATTCGGACGTTGCAGGCGCCGCAGACGCCATGCTCGCACCCTGCGTGCGTGCCCGTCAGGCCCAGCTCGTGGCGAATGAAGTCCACCAGCAGCATGCGGGGTTCCGCCACGCCGATCCGCGAATCACCGTTTACGACGAGCCGAAGGATTCGCGGATCGCCACCTGTCGCCATCCGGAAACCTGTCAGGCCGGGGCCGCGGGCCGGCTTTGCGCATCTCTCAACAGGCGAAAGATGCGATCGGGACTGAGCGGCAGCTCTCGTGCCTCGACGCCGAAAGGTGCGAGGGCATCGACGACTGCGTTGATCACTGCAGCCGGCGCGCCGATCAAGCCCCCTTCGCCCATGCCCTTGATCCCCATGACGGTCCAGGGGGAGGGCGTTTCCAGGTGCAGAACCCTCATGTTCGGAACTTCCGTGGTGGTGGGTAGGAGGTAGTCCATGTACGTGGTGGTGGTGAGCTGGCCTGTCTCGTCGTAATGCAGGTCTTCGAGCAGCGCCGCACCGATCGCCTGAGCGATCGCCCCGTGAGTCTGCCCCTCGACAATCATCGGGTTGAGCATCGTGCCGCAATCCTCGACGGTCACGATGGGCTGAAGCTTCACAACTCCGGTCTCGACGTCAACCTCTGCGATGACCGCGCAGCAGCCGTTCGAGTAGGTCGCCTTGGGGTCATAGAAGCATGTGGCCGCCAGCCATTCGCTTCCCTCGGTGCGCACGCTGGGCAGGAAGTAGGCTGCGCCGGCGATGTCAGCCATCGACAGCGTCTTGGCGGGCACTCCGGCCACGGAGACCCGGCCTCCTTCAAGCACGAGATCCTGCGGATCAGCCTCCAGCAGCTGGCCGGCAACCTTGAGCAGCTTTTCGCGGACCTGGGTCGCCGCCTTCTGAAGCGCGCCGCCGCCAATCACCGCACTGCGGCTGGCATACGTTCCCATGCCGAACGGCACGGAGTCGGTGTCGCCATGCACAATCCTCACGTCCTCGAGTTTCACGCCGAGTACCTCGGCTGCCAGCTGGGCGAGAGTGGTTTCGAGGCCCTGGCCGTGAGATGAGATGCCGGCGGAGACGACCACCTTTCCGGAGGGATCGATGCGGACGCTCACATTGTCGTGCGAGGGGGCCGGGAGACCGGACTGGGCGGCGGCATCCGTTCCCCAGGCACTCTGCTCGACCCAGGCGCAGAAGCCGATCCCCAGGTAGCGACCCTGCCCGCGCAGCTCCGCCTGGCGACTGAGAAAGTCGGCGTACCCGATCTCTTTCAGGGCCAGGTTCAGGGATTCCTGGTAGCTGCCCTGGTCGTAGTGAGAGCCGGTGCAGGTCGTGTACGGGAAGTCGTCCGGTTCGATCATGTTCTGACGCCGAAAATCGGCGCGGTCGATGTGCAGCGCTCGCGCAATCTCGTCGAAAAGCATCTCTCGAGCCGAGTTGCCGGCAGTCCACCCTATCCCGCGATAAGGCCCGACCGGTGTCTTGTTGGTGACGACCGCCATGACCTCGTAGTCATAGTTGTCCAGCTTGTAAATTCCGGGCATCATCGTCCCGGCCACCATGGGCTCGATCAAGGCGCTGGTGCTATTGAATGAGTAGGCGCCGGCATCACCGATGCAACGTGCCTTCATGCCGAGCAGTGCTCCATCCGACTTGACCGCGACCTCGAGGTCGATGATCTGCTCCTTGGCGTGGGTGGAGGACGTCAGGTGCTCGCGGCGGTCTTCGATCCAGCGGACCGGCTGACCAACCATCCTGGAGAGGACTGCCGTGATGATCTCTTCGGGATACACGGGAAACTTCAGCCCGAAGCCACCGCCGACCTCGGGCACGATGTAGTGAATCTTGTGCTCGGGAATGCCCAGGTACGAAGACAGCAGCAGCCGTTCCATGTGCGGCGCCTGAGTGCTGCCCCAGGCGGTCAGTCGCCCGGAGGCGCGCTCGTAGTGGGCCATGTAGCCGCGTGTCTCCATCGAGGCAGCCATAAACCGGTTGTGGCGGTACGTGGCCTTGAAAACGTGGTCGGCCGCGGCGAACGCCTTCGCGACGTCGCCGTGACTGAACTTCTTTTGATAGACGATGTTGTCGCCCAGGGGATCGTGTAGGAGGGGTGACTTGCCGTCGAGCGCCTGCTCAACCGTCGTCACCGCCGGCAGCGGGTCATATTCCACATCGATTCGATCTGCGGCATCCTCGGCCACGTATCGGTTATGCGCCAGCACCGCTGCCACGATCTCGCCGACGAACCGCACGCGACCCTTGGCTATCACGAGCTGCGGCGTCTTCTTCAGTTCGGCTAGGGCGACCTTGTCCTCGAGGGGCGGCAACGACTCCAGATCTGATGCGGTAAGGATCCTGACAACGCCCGGCATCGCGGCGGCCCTCGAGGTGTCGATCGAGCGGATCTCGGCATGGCCGTGCGGCGATCGCAGGAATGCAACGCTGAGACAGTGTGCGATCGGGAGGTCAGCGATGTACCGGGCCTCACCGGTGAGGAATCGCGGGTCCTCGACGCGCTTGACTCGCTGGCCGATGAACTTGCCCCGTTTCGGCTCTACCCCTTCCATGCGGTTATCCGTTGCTGCCCTTGGCGGACAGAGACTTCACTGCGTCGATGAGGCCCTGGTAACCGGTGCACCGGCAGATGTTTCCGGAAAGGCCGATCCTCATCTCCTCTTCAGTGGCGTTCGGCTGGTCTCTTAGGAAAGCGAATGTCGAAATGAGAAATCCGGGCGTGCAGAAGCCGCACTGCAGGGCATGGGCTTCCCAGAAAGCGCTCTGGATCGAATGGAGGTTTCCGTCTGGCGCCAACCCCTCAACCGTCATCACGTCGGTTCCCTCGGCTTGCACGCCGAACATGAGGCACGAACGAACCGCCTCGCCATCGACCAGGACGGTGCAGGCTCCGCAGACTCCGTGCTCACAGCCGAGCTTCGTACCGGTGAGCCCAATTTCTTCGCGAATGAAATCGGCCAGCGTCATCCTGGCCTCCGCTGTTCCAACCACGGACGTCCCGTTGACGGTCAGCCTTATTTCGTGTTGGGCCATGTGGCGTCACCCATTTCCGAGATGGTCGGCATCAAGCGCTACCATCACAGCGTTGGTTGGGCGGCGCTCACACGCCGGTGCGCTTCCGCCAAGCCACGCCTGGTCAGCACGCCCGCGACGTGCCTGCGGTAATCGGCTGAGGCGTGCACGTCACCGGTCGGCCGCACCTCGCTGGAGACGATTTCGGCGGCGTGCGCGAATGCTTTCTCTCCAACGGCCTGGCCGACGAGGGCCGCCTCGGCCTTGCTTGCCCGGAGCGGTCGATCAGCGGCGGCGGCCACAGCGATCCTGGCGCTGACGATCCGCTCGCCCTCAAGGATCATCAGCACTGCCACCGCTGCCAAGGCAAAGTCTCCGTGGCGGCGAGCGACTTCCTGGAAAGACCATCCTGTCTCCAGAGCCGGCCGGCGGAATCTGACCTCCGTCAATATCTCGTCCGGTTCGAGGGCGGTCGTGAAGTACGACACAAAAAAGTCTTCGGCCTTGATCGTCCGCTTGCCACGCGTGCTTTGCGCTTCGACCTCACCCTCATGCACGAGCAGCATGGTCGGGAGCTCGGCGCTTGGATCAGCGTGGGCAAGGGAACCGCCGATGGTACCCCGGTTGCGGATCTGAAAGTGGCCTATGTAGCCGATCGCGTCAGCCATCAGCGGTAGCCCGCGGCGCACAAGGTCGGAGCGCTCGATGGTTCTCTGCGTTGTCATGGCTCCGACGCGTATCTGTCCCTCCTCCTCGCGAACGTAACGGAGCGACTGGAGTCGGTTCAGGTCGATCAGCTGCTCGACTCGAGTCAGACGCATGTTCATCAGTGGCACCAGGCTCTGTCCACCGGCCAGAACCTTCTGGGCCTCCCCATATCGCGCGACCATCTCCACCGCGGAATCCAGCGAATCCGGCGATAGATACTCGAACGCCGCGGGCTTCACGCGGATTGACCTCCCAACGACTGCACCGACCTCGAGACGGCCTGCGCGCAAGCGCAGGTTTTCAGGTGGGGCAAAGCCACCGCCACATATGAATATGATATCAGATACACTTTTGCGGGCTCCCGCCCAACGGGTTAGGGAATGAACGGTTTGGGAGGTAATGGGTAAATGGGTATGAGGTACCAGCGCGGCTGGCGTGGCCTCGCCGTCGGCCTGGCGATGATCGTGCTGGCGGGCTGCGGAGGCACAGGCTCGAACTCGGGGCAGAGCAGCCGGCTAAAAGTAGCTTTCATGTCGACCAGCCCGGCAAACGACGGCGGCTGGTCGCAGGTCGCGTTCGAAGGCATGCAGGCAATGCTGCAGACGATCGGCTCAGACAAAGTGGAGGCTACGTTTGTGCCAAGCGTGCCTTACAGCACGCAGCTCACCGACACGGCCAACCACCTGATCGCCCAGGGCTACAACGTCCTGGTCGATGACATTGGTGCCAGGGACTTCTTCTACAAGGCTTGCCAGGCTCATCCCACGGTGAAATGCGAAGAGGTCTCGGGGACCGAACCCTTTCCGTCGGCGAACATCCACGGTTTCTACGCCGACCTGGCCTTCCCCTCCTACATGGTTGGCGAGGCTGCGGGTCTCCTGACCAAGACCGGGACGGTGGGCTACCTGGCACCTTTCACCATCCCAATCGTGAACTCAGGCCTGAACGCATTTGCTCTCGGCTGCCAGCACGTGCGGCCGGACTGCAAGGTCCGTGTGGTCGTGACCAACAGCTGGTACGCACCACCGCAAGAAGTCGAGGCAGCGAACAGCCTGGTGGCGGCTGGTGCGGACTTTCTCTGGGGTCAGATGGACGACACGTCATTGGAGCAGGTTGCCACCCAGAAGAATGTGTGGGTGGCCGGCATGTGGAAAGACCAGAACTCATTCGCTCCCAACAACTACGCCACGGGCGTGGTGTTGGACTGGAACGCCTACACGACGGAGATGGTAAAGGCGGTGCTTGACGGCACCTGGACGGGCGGTACCCATCACCTGATCGCGCCAGGACACGGGGCCAACCTCGGAGCCTTCGGCGCCAAGGTCCCCGCTGATGTTCAGGCCCGTATCAAGGCCGACTGGCAGGCGATCATCGACGGCAGCAACCCGTTCACCGGGCCGATTCTGGATCAGAAAGGCGCGACGAAGGTGGCATCAAACGACAAACTCTCTCACGACTACTTGACCTATCAGTGGGATTGGATCGTCAAAGGAGTCATCACCGGATAGCCGGCCCATTCGAGGTTATTGGCGTGCTGCCACGCGCCTCGCGTGGCAGCTGCCATTGTCAATCGCCCATCAGCTTGTTCAAGTGGCGGTATGGAATCTGAAGACCGAGGGCAGTTAGGACTTCCGCCGTCCGCCGGTGGCGCCGATCTCGCGGTCAAGGCGGAATCCTCGGACGTCCCCAGTGTGGCCATGGTCGGAATCTCCAAACGCTTCGACGATGTCATTGCCCTGGCAGGAGTCGACGTGGAGCTGCACAGCGGCGAGGTGCACGCCCTGCTCGGGGAGAACGGAGCGGGCAAGTCGACGCTGATGAACATCCTCAGCGGCGTGCTGCGACCAGAGGCCGGTGAGATCTGGCTGAAGGGGCGGCCTGTTCACCTCCGATCTCCGCGTCACGCGGCTGAACATGGCATTGGTATCGTTCACCAGCTCTACCGGCTCGTGAGTAACCTCACGGTCGCGGAAAATCTCCACCTAGGCTGGAACGCGACACCCCACCTGATCGATCGGCGGGACCTCAACCGTCGCGTCGAGCAGATGGTGGAGCGTTTCGGGTTGGCAGTCCGACCGGAGGCGCGGATCTGGGAGCTTTCGGTCGGAGAGCAGCAGCGCGTCGCGATTCTGCGAACACTGACCCGCGGCTCAGAGGTCATCATCCTGGACGAGCCGACGGCGGTCCTTACCCCACAAGAAGCTACGGGACTGTTCGCGCTCTTGCGCCACATGACTGATGAGGGAAAAACGATCGTGTTTA
>DASXNH010000049.1:0-17004 GCA_036495195.1 Candidatus Dormiibacterota bacterium | reverse complement strand
ACTAAATCGCGCCAGCGACGCCTTCAAGAAGGCCAGGCTATCGTCCTGATCGCCCTGCTGATGCTCGTGCTGATGGCAATGCTCGGCCTTGCTATCGACTCCGGGCGCGCGTACGTTGATCGCCGAGACCAGCAGGCGGCGGTCGATGCCGCGGCTCTTGCGGCAGGCGACTGGTACGAGAACTACCAGAATTTATACGGCAGCACGCTGCCGCAGGCAAAACAGATTTACGCGGCCAACCTGCACCTTTACGCCGGTCCCACATCCGACACGCTGACGACCACGTCCGTCGGCGTCAGCAACAAACTCCAGCAAGACACTGAGGTCGTTACGTACGCGGGCGGCTACAGCCTCACCATCGTGGCCACCAACACCCAGTTCAACGGTTACCAGTTCACGCTGTCGACCGCGCACTCATTGCCGCTGGCCTTCATGCAGATCTTCGGCGGCTCGCCCAATGTGACCATCAATGCCACAGCGACCGCGATTGTCGGCAACCAGCGCCAGACGCCGGCTCTCCTCACACTCAGCACAGGCAGCTGCGCGCTCACGCTCACAGGCGCCGCCCAGTTGACCGTTCTCGGTGACACCTACACGAACGGAAGCGCTTGTATCGACTCCAACCTGCACCAGGCTGGCAACTGCTATGGCGGAGCCGGATCGAACTGCAACGTGGCGCAGTACTACTGCTACAACGCCACTCCTGGCTTCGTCCCTTACCCTCCGCCATGCAACGCCGGCGACACACAGGGCACAGCAGTCGTGCCGGCGCCGACCCTGCCCGACCCCGGCTACCTGGCCTCGTCGGTGCCTTACTACCCCGCCGCGGCGGGCTACAACCAACTGAATCGCACCACTTGGACTGAGATGACACCGGGCCAGTACGGCAGCTTCCATCTCACCGGCGGATCGGCCAGCTGCGCGTTCCTGGATCCTGGCGTTTATACATGGACGGGCGGTTACAAGTCGGACGCCAGCGGGAGTCTGCTGTCCAACGAGCTGAAAGCCCCGGACGAGGAGAGCGCGACAGCACCTGGAACGAACGCGGTAGCCAACCCGCAGTTCTGGGACATGAACGGAACCGGCTGCGCCGGCCACTTCAACATCGCTGCTGTTGCGGCGCCTGGCTTTCCGATGAAACACCAGGGGGGCGCGGGCAATTGGGGAATCGAGCTGACGTCGGTCAGATACGACCAGTACCTCGATCCCACGGTAACGCCGAACCCCTGCTTCGCGGTGCCAGGTTGCCGGCGTGAGAGTGCCCCTTCAGCGTGCAAGGCCATCAGCACCGCCGATGCGAGCAACCAGGGAATCATGGTCAACATCACCCAGAACGCGCCCGGTGCCCAGTACTACAACGTCTACATCAACCCCAACGGGTGTGATGGCAACCAGAACAACTTCTCATTCGTCAACCGGTACCTCGCCCCAGGGTGGACTGACGGGGGAGGACCACCGGCCATTCCGGCTGGGCCATTCCCCGCGGGCGCCAACAAGGCGCTGGTGCTCGGTATCCTGGGCTGGCCCTGTGGCATCGCCACCGTGTCGGTCTGTGGCATTGCCTACAACAGCCTCACGCCGACCACCCTCTGCTTCGCACAGGTGCGGAATCAGCTGTGCCAGGTGCCGGACGACGAGAAGCAGCCGCAATGCTTCAGCAGCTGCCCGCCTCCGGCCGGTCTGCTGTCGCAGGAAAATGCTCCCATGAGCCTCCAGTACCCGCCCTACACAGGCGGCGACGTTGCCAACGAGAACTTTTGCGTGGTCTCACCCAACCCCGGCGATCCCGGGGCGCCGTGCGCTACGGCGAAGGTGACACCTGGCGCTGTGCAGTTCTACTTTCCCAACGGCTCGTGCCTGGACCAGAACGCACAGGGTGCGACTTATGTGTTCGCCGGTGAACAGTACAACTGGATTGTGATCTATCAGGCCCCCGGCAGCGCCTGCTCCAACTCCTTGAATGGCGGGGCTTCCACCCAGTTCATCGGGACCATCTACACCCCGTCCGCTGACTGGACGATCAACGGCGGTAACCGCTCGCCGCTCGCTGGGCAGGTCATCTGCTTCACCGCCAAGGTCTCCGGGTCAGCTGCGGTTGGCATTGACTTCAACCCGAATTACGCGCCCGCGCCGCCTGCGGCTCGGCTCATCAACTAAACCGGGACCCGACACGCCTGGGGCATTAAATGCGCTCGAGGCGCGATGAGCTTATTGGGGCTTGGGAGGCCGATGGCTGGTCGGCGGCCCGGCACTTCCGAACGGCCCGCCGACAATGTGGGTCTTGGGCTTCTTACCACCTGGCGTTGGGCTCGGCTTGTGCGGGTTGCTGGTCGGTGACCCGTTGCCCGAATGGGTGGCGGGCGGCCCGTTGCCAGGATGAGTTGCCGGGGGTCCGTTGCCCGGGCCGCTTTCGTCCTGTCCGCCGCCTTGATTGGCCGTGGGATCGGCCTTACCGTTACCGGTCAAATCATGGTCGGTGGGCGCCTGGTTTGCAGCCGGCCGTGAGAAGGAGCTCGCGCAGGTTCCCGCGCTGGAGGAACCTGAGGCAAGCTCGGTTGCGCAGCTCTGGACCTGCTTGGCCAGCTGCTTTCCCCAATCGGCCGGGTTGATGCTGCCGGTGATGGCAGCCTCTTCGGCGCCGGTCACGCCAACCGCGGCGGCCACAACGATCAGGGCAACGGCGGCCTTGGTCGAAAGGACCACGGTGGCCGCCTTAGCGAAGACCGACAGACGAAGCCCGTTTTGGCGATTCCAGGCGTGATAGCGGGCCTGAGTGGGCAGCGGGCTCTGGCCGCTTTGCTTGGCAGCGTGGCTTCGGAGCTCCTGCTCGATCAGCTGGTCGAATCCGTCGCGGGTTTCGACGCTCATTCCTGAAGGACTCTTTTAGGGCCAGAAGCACCCAATTCAAGTTCGATTCGATTGCGCAAGCGGGCTTTGCCGGCCGCCAGCCGGGACGCCACGGTCCGCTCCGGAATGCCCATCACGCCGGCGATCTCGCGGTTCGTAAATCCGTGCAGGTATCGGTAGATCAGCGCCGCGGACTGCTTGGGCGGGATCGAGCGCAGCTCCCGGATCAGGTCCGACTGATCGCTGTCGGTCGGATCGACCTCGGAGGGCCGGCCGACCCGCAAAATCACCTCTCTGACGTCATGGAGCCGCTCGCGACGGCGGTGCGAAAAGGCGACGTTGAGGGCGATCCGGTGAATCCAGGCTTCAGCTGGAGCCTGCTGCTTCCAATGCTTCCAGGCGCGAAATGCCCGGAGGTATGCCTCCTGAGTGGCGTCCTCTGCCGCTGCAGGATTGCGCAGGATCACCATCAAGGTGCCGAACACCTGCCGGTACGTCACCTGATAGAGGCGGTCGAAGTCCTCCTTTACTCCGGGCCGGTAGTTGGACGCCCAGCCGGGCGCGCCAGTCTCGTTCACGTTCGCCTCCTCAACGTGAGGACGCAGGCGATTGAGCGGTCTTGCGCATCATTTCAGACGCCATCCGTTGAGCGTCCCCGACGAGATTGCGAGCCCTGGCCGCGGTCGCGTCACGCCGATCAAGCTCCGACACGAGCCCGATGTTCTCATGCAGCGCCCCCTCCTTCGCCGGCCGGCGCGAATGAAAGGGACCGCGGTGGGGAAGGATCATTTGAGAGATGAGCGAGCCGAAGGTCACAGCCTGTCCCAGCTGCGGACAAAAGAACCGGGTGCGGGCCGGTGCCTCTGGCCTGCCTTATTGCGGCAAGTGTGGAAAGCCCCTGCCCTGGCTGGTTGAAGCCCACGCGTCCGACTTCGAGGCCGTGGTGGAGAAGTCGCCGATCCCTGTGCTCATTGACTTCTGGGCACCCTGGTGTGCACCCTGCCGCATCATCGCCCCGGCGGTCGAACGCCTGTCCGAGGAGCTCGCCGGCAGGCTGAAGGTGGTCAAGCTGAATACCGATGACGAGCCCGCCCTTGGCCAGCGCTTCGGCGTCCAGTCGATTCCGACCCTCGCGCTCCTGGAGGGTGGCAAGGAGCGGGATCGGGTGGTCGGAGCCCTGAACGTCAACGCGCTGCGAAGCTGGGTCCAGGCTCGGCTCCCTTCGCAAGCCGTCAAGCCGCAGCCCTGACGGGCGTTAGTCAGCCGGCGTAGATCCCATTGTCCGACCCGACCTGCACGTTGATTCGGGCGAGGGGCGTCGGCGCGGGGCCTGCCACCACCGCCGCCCCGCGCGCTGGATCGAACGCCGCCCCGTGGCACGGGCACACCAAAAGCTTTTGACCTGAGTCATAGCTGACGGGACAGCCGGCGTGGGTGCAAACGGAGTCGAACGCGACGATGCTGCCCCCCGCCAGCGATATGGCCACCGCCGGATCCCCGCTCTTCGGGTCGGTGAAGGCGAGGCTGCCGCGCGATCGCAGTTGCGCAAGGGTGCCCACCTTCGTGCCGGTAGGTGTGGAGGCAGGAGTTGGCGATGTTGCCGGGCTGCTCGCGGAGCTGGTTGGAGACGGCGCCGGTTCGCTGGCTCCGACATGGCGCGTGCGGGGAAGGAGCGCCAGCACCCAGACCGCCGCCACGCCGGCGCTGCCAAGCTGAATCAACAGCCGCCTGCGGGCAAGGTCGGTGCCCGTAGAAGGTTTCGCGCCACCCGCGGCGCGTGGTGCGAAGATCCGTCGCGCGGTAAGCACTCCCTGGTCGCCGACCAGCGCGAGTGTGATCCAGGCAACGGTGTAAATGCTGTCGGAGCCGAGGAAGTAGGGCTGGACCGCCCAGCTTGCGGTGAGGAAGAAGACGAAGTTGGTCAATGCACCCGCAGCAGCAGCCCAACGTGTCGCAATGCCCAGGAGAACGAGGGTGCCGATCGCCAGCTCGGCGGCGATGACGCCGATTCCGGTGAGCTGTGGGAAGGGCAGGGCTAGCCACTGGATCAGAAAGCCAACTGGAGTGCTGACGGTGAAGCTCTGCAGCTGGGCGCCGATGTAGGTCGGAGCGGTTGGATCAAGGAAGCCGGGATCGGCAATTTTCTGTAAACCTGCGTACAGGAAGGTAATGCCGAGAAAGAGTCGTAGAGGGACGGTGCCGTAGACGACCGAGCGATCGGGCGGAGCGGGCGGTTGATGCTTAGGTATGCTGCGGGCGCCCTTCTTGCTCACGCTTCGACCTTACCAATTTGCCAGATCAGAGCCTGACCCGCCTTCACCGCAGGCACCACATATTAAGAAGGAGGGCCGGAATCCCAGCGCTCTTGTTTTAGTCAGTGCTATGGCGACCTCAATAGGTCGGGCGGCGTGCCCGCCGAGCGCGCCCAGCCTTCCTGAAGCGGACCGTTGGCCGCCCAAATGGCGAGCACGAGCACCGTCCCAAGCGCCACCACCGCAAGGCCGGCCCACAGCGGCGGCAGCCGGCTCCAGGCTTCGGCGACACGAACGCCGAGGAAGACAGCCAGCGCGACGGCGACCGCCGCCACATTCAGCAGGAAGAACACCTGGTTGCGAGCATCAGATCCGGTAGCCAGCGAGTGGACCACGGCCAGCAGCCATGCGGCATACGTGGTCCGATGCAGCCACAGCCAGACCGCACGTCCGACCCTCCTCGCCGGCCAGCTCAAAAGAACAGCGGCGGCGTAGAGATACCCCGAGATGACCCCCAAACCGAGCCACGTTCCCCGATAGGCCGATACGAATGGGACCAGGGAATCGATGGGACCGAGGCGTGCGAATGGGTCGAGCAGCGCGGCCACTATATGAAGGCCGGCGAAGGCGACCGTCACCAGCGCGATGTTGACGTGTCCGCCCTCGGTCAGCACGGGGTTGATGCTTGGAAGCGCCGCGCGCACGATGCCGAATACCAAGACCGCGGTCATCAAGACGAGCGTCACCTCGCCCGAGCTCCGGTCGACGTACCAAAGTGGGTTCGGTGTAGCGCTCACACCGGTGAGCTTTCGTTGTGCGCGCTCACGATCCGCCTGACACCGCGATCGGCGTGGCACCGGGTGCCGGCCCTGGAGTGGACCCGGGCGCCGCGAGGCCGCTGCCTGGAAACACTCCGGCAATCAACGACACGATGGCGCCTGTGGGGTCGGCTGATCCAAGCGGCCCGGCCGCGGTTTGCAGAAACAGGATCGCATTGAGACCAATGCCTGCGATGGCGACGGCGACGGTGAGCCGGCGCAGACTTTCACGTTCCTCTTCGGGATGACGCCGCCTGGCGGGCCTGGTAATGCCACCCTTGGCTGCTTCAGGCTTCCAACTCAACGCAGGGTCGCCTCGATTGCTCGACCTGTCAGATCAGGAATGGTAGTCGGGCATTTTAGGCCCCGTTGTGGGAATTGCGTCTACCTGAGCGCAGGTTTTCCACCTTTTGGGGATTATCACAGGCATGGATCGACACCGATCAGAGCGTGGGCATGGCTTGTTTAGCCGTCTGATTAACCTATGTGGGACCACGCCTGCGCGCAAACTGCAGATGGCCGCAAACAAACTGAAGGTCGGTTGTATATCATCCGGCCAAGTGTCACCTGCAAGGCTCCGGATGGAGCCAGCTCGCGTAGAGGCGCGCCGCCGGTCTCAGCGAAGTCAGGCGTTGGTGGAATTCGCTCTCGTCTCTCCACTCTTCTTTCTGATCATCTTCGGCGCGGTTGACATCACCCGGATCCTGTATGCCTACACGGCAATCTCGTCGGCTGCCAGGGATGGGGCTCGCACCGCCTCGCTGAATGGTTCGCTGTACTCCGACTGCCAGATCATCGCCGAAGTCGAGCTGGTCGGCCAGGGATTCCCGGTGCGCATGGACCCGAACTCGATAGTCGGCGATTCAGACCCGAACACACCCAGCGGCGCGCTCCAGCCGACCACGCCGCCACCTAACGTCGGATACGCCTACATCTGGCCTGCCGTCGCGACGGCCGCTCCCGCCGATGCCAATTGCAACTCATCAGTGCAGCGAGCGATCGCGCCGTCCGTCAAGCACGTCGCTGTGGAAGTGCAGTACCACTTCACCCCGCTCCTTCCGTTCGTCGCGGCATTCGCCCCGAACGTGATCATCAAAACGGTTTCTGTGGTGACGACTGAATGACTCTCTTCTGCAGCGCCAAACGACAAAAGGGCCAGATCCTTCCAATCGCCGCCGCGGCCTTCCTGATCATGTGCGGACTGGCCGGCTTGGCGATTGACGCCAGCCGTGACTATCTGACCAAGCGCAACGCACAGAATGCCGCCGACTTCTCGACCCTTGCCGCGGCCAAGCAAATGACGCTTCTCAACAGCATCAACTCGCCGATTGCCGCCAACTCAAACACGGTGATGGCGGCACATGACTTCGCCCAGAATAACGGCTTCAACACGATCTACTCGAATGGTTGTGACGTGTCAACAGGCACATCCTTCAGCGCTACCTGGTTTGACGTCGGCGGTCCTGCGTGTGGCGCGACCACCGGTTTTACCAATAAGGTCACCCTCAACTCTCCGCCGGTGAACCTGCCTGGCTCGCCAGTGCCGTCGTCGTGCTTGGGCAGCGGCAAGTTCTCCTGCGTCCAGGTGGTGATCACAGCGCGCATTCCGCAGCTGTTCACCTCGATGGTCGGAATTCCCTTCGCGTACGTGACGGTCGGAGCCAGCGCGCAAGCCGCGCTGCCAAGCTCGGCCTTCGATGCCCCTCCTCCCAACGCGCTCACCCTTTACCAGCCACAGGCCGGTTGCGACAAGGCCACCCAGCAGTGCTTCGATGAGACCAAGGTTGCAAACCGTGCGGCGCTCGCCTGCACGGGTGGCACCAACAACTGCCCCACGCTTTGGGTTCAGACGGGCGCTGCCTCAGAGTTCGACGGCTACGACGGTTCGGTGTACAGCCCCGCGCGCGACCTGACCGCTGTGCAGTCAAACGGCGACGTGGTCCTGCAAACGCAGACGACTTTCTGCGACCCATACAACGGCGGCGTGTGCGCCCTGAACACCGCAAAAGGTGCAGCGGGCTTCGCCGTTCCGGCAGGCACCAAGCTGTACTGCACCGGCTACGGTGCCGGCGCCGGCACCACTGCCTGCACGAACTCGGTGCAGCCAAGCCTGAACAAGATCTATGGGAACCAGGCTGGCTGGCAGAGCCCAACCGCGTGGTATCCCACTGTTAGCCTGGCCGGCCTGCCCGTCTGCGGCGGGCTGATCCTCAACGGCGGCCCGGTCACTGGCGGTTGCGCGGACCCGGTTGAGAAATACACCGTTCAGCCCGGCATCTACACCTACATCGTCATCAACCATGGCACGTACGGATTCGAGTCAGGCCTGTACGACATCACCGGGAAGGCGCCCGTGAACACAGCATCAGGTGGCGCGTACATCGCCAACGGCATCGACCACAGCAAGGAAACTCTGGCCGGCGACTTCGATCTGTGCACAGCCGGCACGGCGACCGGTTGCCCGACCCTGACCGCAGGCGTCTGGATCGGTCATGGGGGCGGCGGCTTCGGCGCCTACGTCACCCCGATTCCCCCCGTGTGCAACAGCAACCAGGTGGGTACGGATGGCGGTGGAGGAGACCCCACGATCGTCTCAGGCAGCGGTGTCGTGTTCAGGATGGAGTCGACGTCTGGTGGTTTCGTGTCCACAAATGAGGTCACCGGCCTGGCGCTGGCCGGCGCTTCGATCGGCGGCCTGGATGCCGTCAACGGCACCCCGCTCTTGATCGACGAGGAGAACAACTCGTTCATCCACATCGACGCCACGCCGCCCCAGCTCGGAGGCGCCGCGAACACCATCGCGGGCATCGTCTACCAAACCGCCAACGCCACCGGCGGCGGCTTCGAGATCAACCTCGGCATGAACGGCCTCAACGGCACCTCGATCCAGGGCCAAGTTCTGGCCTACACATTCACCTCTTTCGGTACGGGCGGCCAGATGGACTTCACAGGCGGTTACGGCACGGCATCGCTGCCGCCCATTCAGACCAGCGGGAAGTCCGAGCCCTCGATCGTCCAGAGTGTCGCGCTCACCGCCGCCGGCGCCGGCTACTCGACCCTCACCGTCAACTACACGGACGAGTGGATGATGGACGGATTCGACGTTTACGTGAAAGTGAACAATGGCAGCCCGATCTTCTTCTCGCAGGGGATCTGGACAACCACGCCTCTGCCGACCGACCCGCTGCCACCGCCGGCCAACAATCCAGGCGACCAGTTCCCCGCCTATCACAGTGCCGCCAATTCGGGCTTGTACACCATTAACCCGAGTGATCCCACCGACTGGACGTTCGCAATCCCCAACAGCAACGGCTCGACCGTCGAAGCCAAGGGCCAATGGAACTGGGGGCACCACAAGGACATCCCCAACGCCGTATCCGGGAACTACACGGCGAAGATGCTGTACACGTTCCCGAACCCGGTGGGCAGCTACCTCTCGATCACCGTCTTCCTTCTGGATGGCGACCGCTGCGGTGACTATGCGTACTCCACCTACACCTTCAAGAACACAGGGCTGCCAGGGCCTGGCGCGCAGTCGATTGGCTCGGTCGGACTCGTTCAGTGACCCGCGCTGCCGCGATGCGTAGAGTGAACCATCGCGGCTCGCGCGGGCAGGCCCTCGTCGAGTTCGTGATCATCGTTCCGGTGCTGTTGTTGTTCGTGATGCTGACCGTCGACGTCGGCCGTGCGTACTTCCAAGCCGTCGACGCCGCAGGCGCTGCCAGGGCAGGCGTGCGGATGGGCATCATCAGCGACACCTCCGACATTGGCGACGCGATTCGGAACGAACCCAACACCGGAATCCCCGACACCGTCGCCGCCTGGGGAAACGTCGGCCCGGGTCAGGCGCGCGGCGTGTGCACCAATGCCGCGTCAACCTGCGGTGACCCAAGCGGTTGCGTCGCGGCGTCATTCAACGGAACGCAGATCGCATGCTTTGCAATTCGCGCGTGCACGCTCTCCGGCGTTGACATTGGAACCTGTTCGTCATATGGGGCGTGGGGTTTGCGACCAGTGTATGGCTCGGGCCACGCCCTGCAGATCTGGGTCGTGATCAAGTTCACGTCGGTCACGCCGGCGTTGTCCCAGATCGCAGGCTCGCCGACGGGCGGGGTCATCTACATCAAACAGAACGCGATTGGGAACGAGCTTTACTTCTAGCGTCCTTCGTTAATTACAGTCCGCCCGGGTTCGGCGCTGGCCCGCGTTGCGGTGAGTACTGAATAGCGAAGATCACGTATCGCTGCGTGGCGAATGCGCCGGCCCACAAGGGCCAGCATGTCGTCAGAACCAGGTTGTAGCCCGGGGCATTGGAGACCAGGACAGTCCGGTCGTCAGGGTTCACGACCTTGCTTCCCGTCACCGTGTACCGGAACGTCCCATAACGCGTTTCGATGTCGATCTCGTCATGCTTCTTAAGCTGCGGGAAGTTGATCCAGTAGACGTTGTGTGCCGCGACGCCCACTGTCCCCTGGTCGCCTGGCCAGACGGTGCCCGGGTAATGGCCAGGTCCTGAGTACAGAACGGTGGTGTTCGTGCCTTCGCGCACTGCCGCGAAGTACCCCAGCTTGGGGACGCGGATCGCGAAGTCGACGCCCTTCACCGGGCGCTGGAGCGACCTGTCGATGGTCGCTGGGGGCGTCACCGGAGCTTTGCCGACCTCCTGCTGCCACTGCTGGTTGAGCTGCTGCTGGGCCGAGTAGCCATTCCACATCCCCAAGGCATATGTGCCGAGCAGCATGGCGCCCACCACGAGGCATGCCAGAGCCGCGGCCCTCACGATATCGGTGCGGGGACGCGCAGGCCTGCTCGTGGCAGGTGCGACTTCCCGGCCAATAGCCATCGACGTTAGAACGCGCCGGGAAAGGGCCCCACCCGGAGCGATTGCCACCCCAAGCGCCTACAGAACGAAGTAGAAGGTCGCCCCTTCGCCGACAGCGCCTTCAGCCCAGCTCCGGCCGCCGTGGCGATTCACAATCCGGCGCACGGTCGCCAGGCCAATACCCATGCCGGGAAACTCGCTCTGACTGTGCAGGCGCTGGAAGGCGCCAAAAAGCTTGTGCGCGTGGATCATGTCGAAGCCGACCCCGTTGTCACGCACGAACAGGCGGGCCTCACCGTCGACCTGCTCGCCACCGACCTCTATGGTCGCGTCCGTCCTCCTGTCCGTGAACTTCCAGGCATTGCTGATGAGATTGCCCAGCAAGATCCGCACCAGCCGAGCATCCCCTGAGACAGACAGGTTCGGCCCAATGGTCACGGTGACGTGCCGGTCAGAGTTCGACGCCTGCATCTCCTCGACGATTTCCGTCGCCATGGCGCTGACATCCACCTTTTCTCGGTGAATTTCTCCACCCGTCAAACGGAACAGCGATTGAAGACCGTCGAAGACGTCGCCCATTCGCTGGCTGGCGCGCCGCATGCGCTGGAGATACTCTTTGACGCGGCTGTCAAGCTGGCCGCCATAGTCCGCCAGAAGGGCTTCGCTGAGGCGGTCGAAGGCCAGCAACGGAGCGCGAAGGTCATTGGAAACCAGGTAGCTGAATGCCTCGAGCTCCCTGTTGATGGCGGTGAGCGCCGTGGTCCGCTCCTCGACCAGGTGCTCCAGCTGGTTGCGGTAGCGACGAAGTTCCTGTTGCGCGCGATATAGCTCGACGAAGACCGCGACCTTCGCCCTCAGGATGGCGGGGATGACTGGCGCGAAGACGAAGTCGACGGCGCCAAGCTCATATCCGCGTCCGGCGTTCGTCTCGCCCTGATCGAGCGCCGTCACGAAGATGATCGGCGTGAGCTCAGAACGTGGTCGCTGGCGGATGAGCTGGGCGGTTTCGAACCCGTCCATCACTGGCATTCGGACATCCAGAAGGACAACCGCGAACTCCTGACGGAGGAGCTGCCGCAGCGCATCGGCTCCGGACGAGGCCTCCACCACATCCTCGCCAAGCGGAGCGAGAACCGTCTTGAGAGCGAATCTCTTGGTTGGATCGTCGTCAACCAGAAGGATGCTGACCGCGGCGTCAGGGGTGCCGCTTGGTTTATGCGCCACGCTTTGGGCGATCGTCATCGAACCTTGTGAAAGAGGTTCATCCCGTGCCTCACCTGCTCGTACCGGCTGCTTTCGGGACAGAAGACGAGCGATTCCTTCTGGCCCAGCGCGAGGTAGCCCGACCTGACGAGGCTGTTATAGAACAGTCGGTGCGCGCGCTCCTGGAGGCTGGGACGGAAGTAGATCATCACGTTGGCGCAGAGGACCAGGTGAAATTCGTTGAAAGAGCTATCGCTCACCAGGTTGTGCCTCGCCCAGGTCACATTGCTCTGGAGCTCTCGATGAAAGCGAGCGGTGCTGCCGGTGGTCGAATAGAAATCAGAGATCCGTCCGTGGCCGCCTGAGCGGGCATAGCCGCCTTCACCCGCAACTATGCGTGCCAGCGGATAAGCACCAGCCCGGGCTGTCGCCAGACTCTCCTCGTTGAGGTCCGTTGCATAGATTCGTGACCGCTCGTAGAGACCCTCCTCCTTCAGTAACACAGCCATCGAGTAAACCTCTTCACCTGTCGCGCAGCCGGCGATCCAAATCCGAAGCGATGGATACGTTCGGAATCGGGGCACGACCTCATCGCGGATGCACCGCCAGATGTCCGATTCGCGGAACATGCCGGTTACGTTCACACCGACCCCAGTCAGGAAGCGCTGCATGCACGACGCGTCATGTAGCACGCGCTCCTGGTAAGCAGAGATCGTCGCGACCCCCTCGCCGGCCATACCGGATGCGATGCTCCGCTTCAGCGGACCGAGCGCGTACTCGCGGAAGTCATACCCATACCGCAGGGCAACGCCATCCAGCAGGAGCTTTGTCTCGATCTCCTCAACGTTGGCGGTGCTGGATATTTCGGGCTTTTTCTCCAGCCGTACCACTTCTCTCAAATGCTGAGCCACGATCGGAGCATCGAGAGCAGGTGCGAGCTGTTGATGGGCTTGGCGATGTAGTCGGAGGCGCCGGCCTCGATGCATTTTTCCCGGTCTCCCTTCATCGCCTTCGCGGTCAAGGCTATGATCGGCCGGTCGTTATAGGACGGCATCTGGCGCATCCTCGTCATCGTCTCGTAGCCATCCATCTCCGGCATCATCACGTCGACCAATGCGATGTCGATGTCCGGATTCTGCTCGAGAGTCTCGAGTGCCTCTTTGCAGCTATCGACCGCAAAGACTTCCATCCGCTGGCGTTCCAGCATGGCCGTCAGGGCGAAGATATTGCGAATGTCGTCGTCGACGATGAGGACTTTCTTGGTGGCAAGCGATGTCTCCAGATGGTCGCTGGCGCCGCTCGCGGCATCTGCCGTCGCAGTGTCGGTGTCGACCGTGTCGAGGATGGCCGTCACCTCTTCTCGCAGCCGCTCGGGTGACCTGACCTCCTTAATGACGATGCTCTTGGCGGACTTCCCGAGCCGCTGCTCTTCCTTGCGGGTCAGATCCTTGGCGGTGTAGACGAGCAGCGGCGTCCTCTGCAGTGCATCGACCGACTTGAGATGGTCAATCACCTGCCATCCGTTCAGCCCCGGGAGTCCGAGATCGAGGACCACACAGTCGAATTGCTTGTCCTGCAGGAGAGCGAGCGCTTCCTCGCCGCTCGAGACAGCTGTGACACTCGCTTCGATTGGCTCCATGAGCCGCACGATGTGTTCCCTTTGAACCGGATCGTCCTCAACGACGAGGATTCTTTTCTCAGGTGCACCGACCTTGGTGGCGCCCGCCGCTCGGCCTGGATGGGACGCTGACTGCCACGATCCGGCGGGCGTGGCATGCTCCCAGACAGATTCGGTTGAGTTCGCAGCCGATCCGTTCGACGATCCGCTTTTCGAATGGCCGGCACTGTCTGCAATCGATGTGGGCAGATACACAGTGAATGTGCTGCCTCTCCCAACCTCGCTCTGCAGCTTGATCTCTCCACCGAGCAAGCTGGTCAGCTCGCGACAGATCGAAAGGCCCAAACCGGTGCCGCCGTATTTCCGGCTGGTGGTTCCGTCCCCTTGGGCGAATGCCTCGAACACGGACTGGTGCTTTTGGACCGGGATACCGATTCCGGTGTCGGTGACGGACAAGGCGATGACGCCGTCGGCTCGATTCAAGGACACGTTGTCAGCGCTCCAACCAGAGGCCACGGGTTCCGCAGCAAACGCGACCCCGCCCGATTCGGTGAATTTGAAAGCGTTGCTCAGCAGGTTGTTGAGAATCTGCTGCAGTCTCTGGGGATCAGTTGGAATGGATTTCGGCAAGCCAGGTCGGAGGTCGATGGTGAAGTTGAGCTTTGTCGCCTCGGCGACGTGGCGGAACGTTCGCTCGAGCAGCGGCGGCAGATCTGCCAATGGCCAATCCGCGATTTCCAACGCGACGGTTCCCGACTCGATCTTGGTCAGGTCGAGGATGTCGTTGATGAGCTTCAACAGGTCCGTGCCGGACGAACGGATGATGGTCGCGTACTCGACCTGCTTTGGCAGCAGGTTGCGATCAGGGTTGTCGGCGAGCTCCTGCGCGAGGATGAGCAGGCTGTTCAGGGGAGTGCGCAGCTCGTGCGACATGTTGGCCAGGAACTCGGACTTGTATCGAGACGTGATGGCGAGCTGCTCAGCCTTCTCTTCCACGAGCGTCTTGGCCACCTCAACCTCGGACCGCCGCTGCTCGATCTCCGTGTTTTGCTGAGCTAGCTGGCGCGCCTTCTCGGCCAGGTCCAGGTTGGTTGTCTGCAGCTGGTCCTGCTGGCTCTGAAGCTCGTTCGCAAGCGACTGCGACTGCTTTAGAAGCTCCTCGGTGCGGCTGTTGGCCTCGATCGTGTTGAGCACGATCCCGATGCTCTCCATGAGCTGGTTGAGGAAGTCCTGGTGTGTCGCGTTGAACCGTTGGAACGAAGCAAGTTCGATCACGGCCCTGGTGTCGCCCTCGAAAAGCACGGGCAAGACGACGATGTTGAGTGGCTTCGCCTCGCCAAGTCCCGAGCTGATGCGAACGTAGTTGGGCGGAACGTCGTTCAACAGGATGGGGCGCTTCTCGAGGGCGGCCTGCCCAACGAGGCCTTCACCGAGGCGGAATTCGGTCGGCACGTTCTTTCGAGGCTTGTACGCGTAGCCCGCCTGGAATGCGAGGCGCGCTTCGGCACCGTTCGCGGGAACCATGCCGTAGAAGACCCCATGCTCGGCGTTGACCAGCGGAGCGAGCTCTGAGAGGATCATCTTCGAGACCGTCATCGGATCGCGCTGGCCCTGGAGCATGCGGGTGAAGCGGGCCAGGTTCGTCTTGAGCCAGTCTTGCTCCACATTCTTCTCGGTCGTCGCCTTCAGGTTGCCGATCATCTCGTTGATGTTGTCTTTCAGAGCCGCAACCTCTCCGCTTGCCTCCACGCGGATCGACTGGGTCAGATCGCCCTTGGTGACGGCGGTCGCAACCTCTGCGATGGCGCGCACCTGGGTGGTGAGAGTGGCCGACAGTTGGTTGACGTTGTCAGTCAGGTCACGCCAGGTGCCGGAGGCTCCGGGCACTCGGGCCTGGCCGCCGAGGCGTCCTTCCACGCCGACCTCGCGAGCCACGCTCGTCACCTGGTCGGCGAAGACGGCAAGGGTGTCGGTCATGCTGTTGATGGTGTCGGCGAGCTCGGCGATCTCCCCTTTGGCTTCGAGTGTCAGCTTGCCCTTCATGTCGCCGTTGGCGACGGCAGTCACGACGCGCGCGATGCCACGCACCTGGTCGGTCAGGTTGCTGGCCATCGTGTTGACGTTCTCGGTGAGCTCCTTCCAAACTCCGCCCACACCCTTCACCTGAGCCTGGCCGCCGAGCTTGCCCTCGGTGCCGACCTCGCGGGCCACGCGGGTTACCTCGTTGGCGAACGCGTTCAGCTGGTCGACCATCAGGTTGACAGTCTTCTTGAGCTCGAGGATCTCACCACGGACGTCGACGGTGATCTTCTTGGAGAGGTCGCCGTTGGCGACGGCAGTGGTGACCTCGGCGATGTTTCGCACCTGGCTCGTCAGGTTGCCGGCCATGAAGTTGACGTTGTCGGTCAGGTCTTTCCAGACTCCGGCCACGCCTCTGACGTCGGCCTGGCCGCCGAGCTTTCCCTCGGTGCCGACCTCGCGCGCCACGCGCGTCACCTCACCGGCAAACGCGTTGAGCTGGTCGACCATGACGTTAACGGTGTTCTTGAGCTCCAGGATCTCGCCTTGGACATCGACGGTTACCTTCTTGGAGAGGTCGCCGTTGGCGACTGCCGTGGTGACCTCGGCGATGTTGCGAACCTGGCCGGTCAGGTTTCCTGCCATCGAGTTCACGTTGTCGGTCAGGTCTTTCCAGACTCCGGCCACGCCTCTGACGTCGGCCTGGCCGCCGAGCTTTCCCTCGGTGCCAACCTCACGCGCCACTCGCGTCACCTCATTTGCGAAGGCGTTGAGCTGGTCGACCATGAGATTGATGGTTCGTTTCTGATCCGTAAGCTCACCCTGCACGTCGACGGTGATCTTCTTGGAGAGGTCCCCGTTGGCGACTGCCGTGATGACCTCGGCGATGTTGCGTGTGCGGTCGGCGAGGTTTGCCGACATGTAGTTGATGTTGTCGGAGAGATCTTTCCACACGCCGCCCACGCCCCTCACCTCAGCCTGGCCGCCGAGCTTGCCTTCGGTGCCCACCTCGCGCGCCACGCGCGTCACCTCGTTGGCGAGGCCGTTGAGCTGGTCGACCATCAGGTTGACGGTGTCCTTGAGCTCGAGGATCTCGCCGCGTGCGTCGACAGTGATCTTCTTGGAGAGGTCGCCGTTCGCGACCGCGGTGGTTACGTCGGCGATGTTGCGAACCTGCCCTGTGAGGTTACCGGCCATCGAGTTGACGTTCTCGGTGAGCTCCTTCCAGACTCCGCCCACGCCCCTCACCTCAGCCTGGCCGCCGAGCTTGCCTTCGGTGCCGACCTCGTGCGCGACACGAGACACCTCGCCGGCGAAGGCGTTGAGCTGGTCCACCATGATGTTGACTGTGTTCTTGAGCTCGAGGATCTCGCCCTTCACGTCGACGGTGATCTTCTTGGAAAGGTCACCCCTGGCCACGGCGGT